>CAIMMM010000058.1 GCA_903842575.1 uncultured Bacteroidota bacterium
ACGAGATAAAAATAACAAATAGGATTCCATTTATTGTCTTGTTTTTCATATTATAGATGTTTTAAAAGTTACAATGATGAAGGTTATCTTTGATTGGGCAATTTAAAATTAGTAATAATTTATGTAAAAAATGGTGATTTTTTTATTTTTTTTGAATCAGGAAGACTTAAGTTGTGGTTTTAAGATTACTATTTGAATGAAAATCGGCCACAACATATTAGAAAAATATTATAATTTCAGTAATCTTTCCGCAGCTTTTTGAAGTGTGGTTTCTTCTTTTGCAAAGCAAAACCGAATGCATTTTGTTTGTTTTGCATCTGCATAAAAAGGAGATAGGGGTATTGTGGCTACACCAAATTCTTTGACTAATCGTTTAGTAAACTCCAAATCAGTAGCATTAGAAATGGAAGCATAAGATGCTATTTGGAAATAGGAACCTTCACACGGTAATAATTCAAATTTGGTTTCTTGCAATAAATTGCGAAAGAAATCCCTTTTTTGTTGGTAGAATTTCCCGAGTTCCGAAACATTCACAACATCCATAAAATCATTAATGGCATATTGGGCAATACTGTTCACACTGAAAACCAAGTATTGATGTACTTTTTTGATTTCACTCATTAAATATTCGGACGCAATAAGATATCCGATTTTCCAACCTGTTATGTGAAACGATTTTCCAAACGAAGAAACAACGATGCTTCGGTCCCAAAGTTTTGGGCGATGATGCACAGAAATATGTTTATTTTCAAAAGTTATATATTCATATACTTCATCTGAAAGCACAATGATATTTGGGTATAAATCCAATAATCGCTCTAGTTGGATAAAGTCGTTTTCAATCCAAATTTTTCCAGTGGGATTGTGTGGGTTATTGGTAATAATCATCCGGGTTTTGGAATTCATAGCATTGCCAATTGCTTCCCAATTCGGTGTAAAATCATCGTTTAAATTAATGCGAATGGGTTTGGCATTGCAAAGTAAAATTGGTGTTTCATAGCAATCATAACTTGGATCCAGAATAATGACTTCTTCACCTTGGTTAACTAATGCCTGAATGCTGGCAAAAATACCTTCGGTTGCGCCGGCTGTAATTAAAATGTCGGTTGCTGGATTGACTTTTTGATGATAAGAAGTTTGAGTGAGTATAGCAATTTTCTCTAACAAAGGAGGAAACCCAGCCATAGGTAAATATTGATGTATTTCTTCCTTTGCCCATTTTACTACACTGCTTTTCAGCCTTTCGTCTACAGGAAAGTTTGGAAATCCTTGTGATAGATTAATTGCTTGGTGTTCTTTAGCCAATTGTGACATAATAGTAAAAATAGTGGTGCTTACATTTGGAAACTTGGACATTGGCTTTTTTTTTAGAGAATTAAAAGTACATAATAAATTACGAAATAAAAGAATTTTATTTTTAGGATAATAAAGGCGTTAAAAAAATGTTTTTTTTAGGTGGTGTAATAAAAATTATTGGTTGCCAAATGTGTTTTTGATGCTTTGTAGCAAGGCATCTGCAGAGTACGAGCCGGGAACTATCATTCGTTGAATGGTATATAATGGTTTAACAGGGTTGTTTTTCCCATATACTATGAATGCCATTTTGTAGCCGTCTTTTTTTAAACTGTCGGCTGCGGCTTCATTCCACACTCCATAAGGATAGGCAAAATAACATACTGGTTTTCCTGTAATATTTTCGAGTAGTTTTTTTGGTTTTAGCAATTGTATTTGCCAATCCTGTTTGGTGTATTGATTTATTTTATGGTGATCCCAAGTGTGGCAGCCAATGGTGTGGCCGTTATCAGAAAGTGCTTTAATTTCTGTTTTAGTCATGTAGTCGGGTTTTCCGATAGCGACCGTCATAATAAAAAAAATACCTTTGAAGTTGTGTTTTTTCATTTCTTCTGCGCCGATGCTATATTGTTCTTTTCTCCCGTCATCAAAAGTGATTAGTATAGGTTTTTTTGGTAGTGGTTTATGATATTTTATATTGTTGTAGAGTGCATCAGGTGTAATGGTTTTATAGCCATTGTCTGCTAGTGCTTTCATTTGCAGGGCAAAGGTTGTAGGTGTAACACTGTATGTTTTTTGGGTGGGACTGTCCTTTTTATTAATGTTTCGTATGGCGTGATAGCAGAGAACGGGTACTTTTTGTTGTGAATAGGCTATAATTTTCTCAAAAACAATCTCTTTCTCTTTTGCCTCCTCGTACTGATTGTTTTTCTCATCTTTTTCTGAATAGTATATATAGCTTGATAAGAGCAGTAAACTGCTAACTATTATAATCAACTTTTTTTTGGCTATCAGCGTAATCATTTATTTATTGGTATTGGATATAGATTGGTATTGGTTTAAAACGAAGCAATTCTTTGGGAGTGTATAAACTCCCATTGCCCTTCGTGTCATTTTTATAAAATAATTTAAAACCCGTAAACTGAACGGGTTCTCTATATATGGCCAGATTATAGGAATGTCTTTTAAGGGCTTTGTTACCAAAACCGTCCATATTGATAATAATCTGTACTTCAGCTCCCGTTTTTATTTTTTGATAATCGGTTACCATGCCTTGAGTAAAGCGGTGTATAACTAGTAGCTTTGGAGGAAGATTGTTTTCTTTGACTATAGTTGTAAGTATGTCAATGGCTTTATTGATTTCCGCTGCTGAAAGCGTTCCTATTTTTGAGCCTGGAATCATACCGTTTTGCATTGCGAATTCGGGGTCAATGGCCAAATGAACATTGGGAAGTTTTAAATATTTTTCAAGGGTTTTGACCTCATCTTCCACGCTGCTTTGCCCAATTTGTATATCTAAAAAAACGATGGCATTTATCGATTTTGCCCAAGACAAAATAGTGTCTATTTGATGGTGAGCCATCCGTAATCGGTATTTGTTGTTTTTTCCGGGTTTGCTTTGTGCGGTGACGGCAATATAGTGCAATGCTGGAATGGCAACCGTGCTGGTGTCTGCCTTCTGCCAACTAGCAACTTCTTTTTGTAATTTTTTTAGCATTTGTTCTTTGGGAAGTTCTCCTAATATACCCATTCTTTTGGAATATAAATTGCCATAAAAAGCCACTATCCTTTTATAGGGGAGCAAGGCGCCAGGAAGTGGATAAGGTGTTTTTATTTGCCATCTTCTGTTGGTATCGCCGTTGTTAAGTTCCTGTATTCTTTTATTGTAATCGACAGTGTCTATTGCTATTGTTTCAGGTTTTTTTGTGAGGGTACTTTTTTCTTTTGTCTTTTTTACGCTTGTGTACCTTTTTTCAGTTTGTGAGTTGTTACACCCCAAAAGTATTGTAAAACAAAATACCCACAAGTATGCAAAAAACAGCAAGTGGAATTGCTTTCTTATAGATTTTTGGGTATATGTTCTCACTTAATTGAATTTATTTGTAATACGGATTATCATAATTCAAAAGTTTTTTGAAGTAGTCTGCTATAAAATCATGTTCTTCAGTAAAACTCATCTTTTCAGCTGATTTGGTTTCAATTTTCAGTTTGTCGTATTTGTGGTCTTCGCGAATCAGGTTGTGTAATTCTGTCTTCGCGTTAGTTGGACCAAAGAGCACTATCTCGTCAAAGTCTTTTATTACACCAATTAATTCTTTGTAGTAGGTTTTAATATTTTGATTTTCTTTATTGTGCAGTAAGCTTTCGCTGTGTTGTAATCCTTCCTGATTGTCTAACCCTTTGTTATTAAATTTGATGATTTTTACTTTATAATCTTCATTATTGTATTCTATTAAATGGGCATTGGAATGATCCATCCAAATGCCAAGTCTTTTTTTAGTTTTCATTTTATTGAATTATTTAAGGGTTTACTAATCTTTTTCAGTGTTTTTTTTTACTTGATTTTCCTTCTATGAAGTTACGAAAAATTTATGGAAGCGAGGTGTTTTATTTGGTTTATATATACTGTAAAAACACTAGTTTTAAATCGGTGTTTTTCATATATCTATATATTAGATTGCTTTGTGAATATTCGTTTCAAAAGGAATGATATTATCTTGGGAAATAATTTCTATCCAAATAGAATCTCTTCGGGATTATTCGAATTGAAGAGATTTGAGGAGTTCAATAGTGTGCTAAATTATTGTATAAGAAAGGTAATTCTATGAATAATCCTGTTAGGAATTTTACACGAGTAGCTTCATTTGAATTAAATATTTGAGTCCCTTTACGTAGGGCATTAAATAAGGTATTTAAAATTATAACGGTCATAAATATTTAACCTCTTATAATTTCAAAACTCTAAATATTCTTTCCCAGAAAGTTTTTACTTGGGGATACTATTCTTCAGGAATTGATGTATTTCTTCCTTTCCCCAATATTGTCAAATTTTTTTAATTGTTTGTCAATAGGAAAGTTTGAACTTCTTTGCGATAAGATTAATTGCAGCTATTTTTATTTTCCAATCAATACCTCCAAAATACTAATTGCCGCTTCACTAATCTTGGTGCCTGGGCCAAAAACAGCAACAGCTCCAGCATCAAAAAGGAATTGGTAATCTTGCGGAGGAATAACTCCGCCTACAATCACCATGATGTCTTGCCGGCCATATTTTTTAAGTTCATCAATCACTTGGGGAACAAGTGTTTTGTGTCCAGCTGCTAAAGAAGAAACGCCAAGAATATGCACGTCGTTTTCAACGGCTTGTTTCGCGGCTTCGGCTGGAGTTTGAAATAGCGGACCAATATCCACATCAAAACCTACATCGGCATAACCCGTAGCTACCACTTTGGCACCACGATCGTGACCGTCTTGCCCCATTTTGGCAATCATAATCCGTGGGCGACGACCTTCTTTTTTAGCGAAGGCATCGGCCAATTGTTTTGCTTTTTCAAAGCTTTTGTCGTTCTTAATTTCTTTACTATACACGCCGCTGAAGGATCTAATTTGTGCTTTGTACCTGCCAAAAACTACTTCGAGTGCGTCACTAATTTCTCCTAATGTGGCTCGGTTTCGGGCAGCTTCTATTGCCAAAGATAATAAGTTATCGTTTTGATTTTTAGCACAATCGGTTAATTTTGCCAAACTGGCTTTTACTTTATCGTTATCTCGTGACGCTTTTATTTGATTTAGGCGATCAATTTGCTGCTTCCGCACCATGTCGTTATCCACATCCAAAATATGTAATGGATCTTCTTTTTCCAAACGGTATTTATTCACGCCCACAATGATATCTTGGCTGCTGTCTATTCGGGCTTGCTTTCTTGCCGCTGCTTCTTCAATTCGTAATTTTGGAATTCCGGCTTCAATGGCTTTAGTCATGCCGCCTAGTTCTTCTACCTCTTCAATAAGTTTCCAAGCACTTTGCGCAATTTCGTTGGTCAAACTTTCAACATAATAACTTCCAGCCCAAGGATCAACAGTCTTGCAAATTTTGGTTTCTTCTTGTAAAAATATCTGCGTGTTACGTGCAATACGTGCAGAGAAATCGGTGGGTAAGGCTATGGCTTCGTCTAAAGCGTTGGTGTGTAAGGATTGTGTTCCGCCAAAAGCCGCTGCTGCTGCTTCAATGCAGGTTCTCGCCACATTATTAAACGGATCTTGTTCGGTTAGACTCCAGCCCGAAGTTTGGCAATGGGTTCGCAATGCCAATGATTTTTCATCTTTAGGGTTGAATTGTTTGAGTAATTTTGCCCACAACATTCGCGCCGCACGCATCTTAGCAATTTCCATAAAATGATTCATTCCAATAGCCCAAAAGAACGAAAGGCGAGGGGCAAACTCATCTATTTTCATTCCGGTGGATAAACCGGTTCGGATGTATTCTAAACCGTCGGCTAAGGTATACGCCAATTCAATATCAGCGGTAGCGCCAGCTTCTTGCATGTGGTAGCCCGAAATAGAAATCGAGTTGAATTTTGGCATTTTTTTACTGGTATATTCAAATATATCAGCTATAATTTTCATGGAAGGTGTTGGTGGATAGATATAGGTGTTTCGCACCATAAACTCCTTCAAAATATCATTCTGTATTGTTCCTGAAAGCATTTCTGGTAAAAGGCCTTGTTCTTCGGCGGCAACAATATAAAATGCCATGATGGGTAAGACAGCGCCGTTCATAGTCATGGAAACCGACATTTCATTTAATGGAATTTGATCGAAAAGAATTTTCATATCTTCCACCGAATCAATGGCAACGCCTGCTTTTCCAACATCTCCAAACACCCGTTCGTGGTCGGAATCATAACCTCTATGTGTCGCCAAATCAAAAGCTACGGAAAGTCCTTTTTGACCAGCGGCCAAGTTTCTTCTGTAAAAAGCATTGCTTTCTTCTGCTGTTGAAAATCCTGCATATTGGCGTATTGTCCATGGTCTACGTACATACATAGTTGAATGAGGGCCACGAAGATTGGGCGCAAAGCCGGCAGCAAAATCAAGATGTTCTAAACCTTCAACGTCTTCTTTGGAGTAAATTGATTTAAGTTCAATATTCTCGGCGGTATGAAAGGTTTTAACTTCGTACTTCGTATTTCGTACCTCTGAATTCAGGTGTATATTTTGGATGTTTTTTCTCATGGTTATTATTCTAGAGATAAACGTTCTTGTTCCATTTTCTCCGCCAATCGTTTTTCAATAATTGGGACAATCAATGTTTTGCGAGGGTTTTGTTTTACAAAAGGATACAATTCTAAATCGTGTTTCATGCGGTCACTTTTGTTGGGATATTTGTTGGTGCCTAACAAAGTTTCTTTGCCGCTATCAAATAGTTCTTGTTCTTTTTGGGCACTTCCGCTAATTTTTCTTTGAATAGCTCCTTCTATTAATTGGGTAATAAATCCTCTATTTACTTCAATTTCTTTAAACAATAATAAGGCCTTTTCGGCTAGTTGTTCGGTAAGATTTTCAATATAATAGGCTCCGTCGGCAGGGTTGTTCACGGCATCGAAGTAGCTTTCTTTTTTTAAAATCAACAGTTGATTTCTGGAAATTCTATCCCCAAATTCATTGTCTTTATGATACAAATCGTCATAAGCCAAATTGGAGATGGTATTGGCTCCGCCCAAAATGGCACTCATACATTCGGTTGTAGTGCGAAGCATATTCACGTTGTAATCATACAAGGTTTTGTTTCGTTTAGTTGGCGTTACTATAATGTGACACCCCAAATTGTGTTTGTATTCCTTTGCTAAAGTGTTAAACAATAAACGCAAAGCGCGCAATTTTGCGATTTCAAAAAAGTAATTCGTACCCACTCTAACTTCAATGGTTATAGGTTGGTTTATATTCGGAATTCGGTTAAAATATTCGTTAACGTGAGCCAAAGTATAAGCGAGTTGCTGCACCATATTGGCACCTGCATTTTGATAAATTCCGGAGCTAATATTTAAAAAAGGAACAGCTGATTTTGAGGCAATAGCATTTAATTTGTCAAAATCTTTATCCAGATTGTCAAACCAGTTTCCATCTTTACATAATTGGCCAATTGGATCCACTTGAATGGTTATATTCGCCTTATTTTGAGTAGCAAAAGCATCGACTTTAGTTACGAAATCAATAGTTAGAAAAGGCAAATTAAAAAAATAGGAGGTCTTTTCCAAAGGAAGATTTTGCATTAATTCTTCAATTGCAATGGTTTCATTTTCAATCGTAAAACGAATGCTTTCGGCACCTCGATTCAAAGTGTCTAAAGCGCGTTCATTTGATTTTTTCACATCGTGAACGTAGATGTTTTGTAAAATAGCAAACGGTTGCTCTGGTGTTTTTATATTTAGTTTAGCGCCCACTTCATCCTGATGATAAAAGGGTTTAACCTTGATTCCTTCCGGGCTTTCCCATACTAAGGTTTCATTATAATCGGCTCCTTTTAGTTCGTATTGAATTTGTTGTTTCCATTGTTTGGAAGACACAGGTTCGAATTCGTTGAATAAAGGCTCCGCCATTTGGTTTTGATTTTATTAAGATTTTGATTTGTCTTGAGAAATAGTATCACCTTCAAATTCGATGATGTAAATATCTTCGCTATCTTTTTTCATATAATATTTTTCACGAGCGTATTTTTCAATTTGGTCAGGATTTTTGAGATTTTTAATATTTTCCTGGTCTTTTTTAATTTCGTCCTGATAATATTTTTTGTTGTCCTCAAGTTCATCCAATTGTTTGTTCAAAATACGATGTTCCATATAGGAGTAATTGTCAAGAAAGAGCATCCAAATCGTAAAAAAAACCAACACAATAAAGTATCTATTTCCTAGAATTTTTAGAATAGGATAGCTATTGGATAATTTTTTGAATTTACTCATGGGTACTTTATGGTGTAAATTTAAGTAATTCTTTGGTTTATTACGGCACGAACTACATCAATAGCAACGGTGTTGTATTTGTCGTTTGGAATAATAATGTCGGCAAATGCTTTTGTTGGTTCAATAAATTGCTGATGCATCGGTTTCAGTGTTGTTTGGTACCTGTTTAATACTTCTTCCATATCTCGACCACGTTCTGCAATATCCCTTTTTAGTCTTCGAATAAGGCGTTCATCCGAATCGGCATGAACATATACTTTTACATCAAATAAATCACGTAATTCTGGATTGGCTAAAATCAGAATGCCTTCCACAATCATTACTTTTCTTGGATAGGTTTTGATAGTGTCTTCGGTTCTGTTATGGATTACAAAGGAATAAACGGGTTGTTCTATTGTTTTGCCTTCTTTTAAATCATTTAAATGTTGCACTAAAAGTTCAAAATCAATAGCGCGAGGATGATCAAAATTGATTAAAGCTCTTTCTTCAAAACTAAGGTTGTTGTTTTCTTTATAATAGGAATCTTGAGAAATAATACCTACTTCAGATTGTGGTAATTCATTCATGATTTGATGGACAACGGTTGTTTTTCCGCTACCAGTTCCGCCAGCAATTCCAATAATAAGCATAAATAGTTGTGTTTTGTTTGTTGGAACAAAAATAGGAATTTTATCGATAGTGAATTTTCTTTTTTTAGAAATGTTTTTAAAAAAATTATAAAAACTATTGTCTAAAAGATTTTTTTTCAAAATTTATAATAGTATATTTGCAACCTCGTTTTCGGGGTGTAGCGTAGCTCGGTTATCGCGCCTGCTTTGGGAGCAGGAGGCCGCAGGTTCGAATCCTGCCACCCCGACAAAAGTCCTTTTTGCTTTGCAGAAAGGATTTTTTATTTATAATAAACATGGCTAATTATAAAATCACTTTTTCTAATTTAATTTTAAAGCTACTTTTTGACTTAATAGTTTAACTTTGCTACAAATTAAAAATAATCTTATTTTAAAATATATGTCGGATACAATTGAAAAAGTTCAATGCTTAATTATAGGCTCTGGTCCTGCAGGTTATACGGCTGCCATTTATGCAGCGAGAGCAAATATGAATCCCGTTTTATATCAAGGGACACAACCTGGTGGTCAATTAACGACTACCAACGAAGTGGAAAATTTCCCAGGTTATGTTGATGGTGTTACGGGTCCAGAAATGATGGAGCAATTGCAAGCACAATCACAACGATTTGGTACGGATGTTCGTGATGGTTGGGCAACCAAAGTTAATTTTTCGGGTTCGGTGCATAAAGTATGGATTAATGATGAAAAAGAAATTCATGCTGAAACAGTTATTATATCGACAGGTGCAACGGCTAAATATTTAGGAATTCCATCGGAACAACATTATTTGCAAACAGGTGGTGGTGTTTCGGCTTGTGCAATTTGTGATGGATTTTTCTATAGAAATCAGGAAGTAGTAATTGTAGGTGCAGGAGATTCGGCTTGTGAGGAAGCACATTATTTATCTAAACTTTGTAAAAAAGTTACAATGCTTGTTCGTAGTGAAAAATTTAGAGCTTCCAAAATCATGGAAGAACGTGTTAGAAAAACGGAGAATATCACCATTCTTATGAATCATGATACCGTTGAGGTGCTTGGTGATGGGCAAGTGGTAACTGCAATAACTGCTAAAAATAAAACAACAGGAGCTATTTTTGATATTCCTGCAACTGGTTTTTTTGTTGCGATTGGTCACAAACCCAATACGGATATTTTTAAAGACTATTTGACGCTTGATGAAACAGGATATATTATTACTATTCCAGGTACTTCAAAAACTAATGTGAAAGGTGTATTTGTTGGCGGCGATGCTGCGGATCATGTGTATAGACAGGCGATAACAGCTGCAGGTACAGGTTGTATGGCGGCTTTAGATGCTGAAAGATATTTGGCTTCTTTGGATTAATTATAAATTTATTACATAAAAAAATCCCGTCTCGTTTAAACGACTTGACGGGATTTTTTTATTTGGAAGGTTTTTTTGTTAAAACGGCACTTTCTGTAAAGCGTTTTATTTCAATTTTAGGTTCGCCATACAATTCTAATTCTGATTTTCCAGAAGCATCAATTAAAACTTTGGTTGTGACCAAAATAGTAGCATTTGAATAACCTTCCGCCTTAATTTCAGCATTTTTTGCACTTAATTTTTCACCATTAAACGTTGAATTATTATCTAGCCTTAAATCTAAAGCATTAACATCACCTTCAACATTTGCAGATGATTTTTGATAAAGGTCCAACTTCATATCGGCAGAAGATATTAATGCTTTTAATTGTGCGCTTTTGCTTAAATCGATAGCCGTTTTTTCGGACGTCAAATTTAGCTCTATTCTTGATTTATCATTTGCCATTAAGGTGAACATTTTTGTTTTTGCGTTCAAATATAATTTGGCATAATCATAAGTTTTAAAAGTAATATTATCCAATACTAAATCCGATAAGGAAGTGACATTGGTTTCATTTTTGGCTATTACCATTTTAAAATTGTCAGTGTAGGTTACACGAACGCTCAGCTTTTTTGAACTTGTTATCTCTTTTGAAGTAGATAATTTTAAAGTATTTCCTGCGGCTTTGTATTCTACGAATTCTATTAGATTGTCATCCGCTTCAATTTCAATAGCACATTCATTTCCTTTAACTAAAAAGATTTCTAAATTGTCTTCAACTTCTAAGTTTTGGAAACTTTCTACTTGCTTTTGTTCCATCTTGACAATTTTGGAACCTTTTACTTTTTCCTTATTTTGGGCAAAAGAAAGTAAAGTACATAGAATCAGTGTAAGCGTTATTGTTTTTTTCATAACTTAATCAGAATAGGTTTTGTCAAAAATATAAAAAAAAACATCCCAATTCTCATTGGGATGTTTTATTAACTTATTCTTTTGAAATGCTTCCACCAGAACTTTCTTCTTTGCTAATTGTTTTGGGGGAATGATTGTAGTCTATTGAGCCACCACTTGAGGCTTTTGCTTTTAATAGTTCTATTGGATAAACTTTTGAAGAACTTCCACTTGTTGCTTCGGAAGTAATTTCATTGGCCATTAAATTCCCTGCTTCAATTTCACTGCCACTTGATGAAGAGGTTGTTACAGTTAACGCTTTTCCTTTTATAGTAATTGAACTTCCACTAGTTGATTCACAATCTATAGTGTCAATTTCAACTTCAATATCAATTTCACTTCCACTGCTTGATTTTACATTTAAATTAGCGCCCAGAAAAGTATTTTGTCCTGTAATACTGGCGCCACTAGATGTTTCTAAACCAGTAATGGTTGGCATTTTTACTCGAATTGTTTTCGATTCATATTCGTCAATGTTTTCATCAGCAGTGATTACGAGTGATCCGTTTTCTACTTTAGTTGTGATATGTTCTTGCAGATTTTCATCGGCTTCTACTTCCACAGAATACGAATTAGACTGCTGTACTTCAACATTTAATCCACGACGGGCTTCAATTTTTGTAAAATCACCATTCACATCGCGTTTTTCAGTTGTTACATTTCCATTTCCATCAATACCACTTCCGAAATTAAAGTTGGTGTGGCAGGATGTAAACAATAAAGCCATTATTGTGGCAATCACGATTTTTGTACAAAAAACTATAATCTTTACCATGGTTATTTATTTTTTAATTATTTTTCCGTTTTCATCGGTTGTCAATCTTCCCGATTTTCCAGCTTTTGTAGTTTCATTTACAATTACTTTTTCACCGTTAACTTTCACCGTAGTTTTTATTACACTATCATTTCCTGAGATATTGGTTTCAATATTATTAGTATCAACATCATTGTATTCATTTTCATCTGCAGGACAGTTCAAACATTTCACTTGAGAATCAACTACTTTATAGATATAATCTTTGTCACTGAAGTGTAAATTGAAGAATTCGTTATCTGATCTATCATAATGTTGTACACTCTCGTCAGCTTTAAACAGGGCTCCTTCTGGCAAGTATAAATAGATTTCGACATTTTGATTTCTATATTTACTAGACATTTTAGTTAATAAATAATTATCCAAAATTAACTGATTTCCAACAATTTTGAAACCATATTTTATTTTTTCTGCTCTTTCATTGGCTTCTTTGAAAGATTTTCCTTCCGCTAATTTTTCAATTTGAATATATGGTATTAATTTATCCGTACTTCTCAATTGTAACGTTACGTTATTAGAATAAATTACTTCATGTTTTGTAGAGTCCTGTTCAAATCTAAAATCATCATTGTCATGGATATTTTTCGAAAAGAAATCGTTGTACACAAATTTAATTTTTAAAGTATCTGTTGCTTGCAATGGAATAGTCTCTTTTTGAACGATTTTACCATCAAAGGCTCTTTCCGTTGATTGTTGTATTCCAATAACAATTAATGCTCCAACAGCAAATATCCAAATAGCTAACAAGCTATACTTTACAATATTTCCAATTGATTTTAAATTAGTAACCAATAATTTCAAACCTAAAATAAAGAAGAAAAACACCGGAATTCCAATAGCTAATAAGGTTAAAACACCAAACACCCATAATGGAATATCAGTATAATTTACAGCTTCAACATATTTTTGCCAAGGTGTGTTCATAAATGAAGTGGACCCGAAAGTAAACATTCCGATGAATAAACCGACAAGGGTAATCGTTGAGAAAACGACAATAATCGAACCTAATATTTTAGCAAAGACTTTAAAAACACTCATAAAGACTTCCCCAATTCCGCCAGCTATTCTTTCAGCACCGGTTTTTACTTGGTTCCCCATTTTGTCGTAATCAGCCCCTTTAAATTTATTGGTAACACTGTCAAACTCTTCTCTAACTTTTTTTTCGATATTTGAAATTGTAACTGGTTCTCCAGTCATTTCCAGTTTTTCAGAAGTAGTAATTGCTTTTGGCATCGCTATCCAAAGAATAATGTAAGCAACTAAGCCAGTTCCAAATCCAAAAAATAATATCAAGAAAAGAATTTTTAACCATACAGCATCTATTCCAAAATAATGACCTAAACCTGTACATACACCAGCAATAGTTCCTCTGTCTTTATCACGATATAACTTTTTTGTTCTAGTGTAGGGATAGTATGGTTCTTTTGAGTCAGTCGAGGAGTTATTATCATCGTCAATTCTATAATCTTCAGGTTGGCCCATGATTACAATTACTTCGTCAACATCCTTATTATTGATAACATGTTTGTCGCTTTTTTGTTTTTCAATCAACAATTCTGCAACACGCATTTCAATGTCTTTCATAATTTCATCTTTACCGGAAGAATTTGAAAGAGACCGTTTTATAGCATCAAAATATTTAGTTAATTTTTGGTATGCATCTTCATCTATATGGAAGATTAAACCGCCTATATTAATATTTACTGTTTTGTTCATGATTATTTCTTTTTAGTTGTGATTATGTTAACGGCATCAGACAATTCGGTCCAGGTACCAATTAATTCGTTTAAAAATTTTTTTCCTAATTCGGTCAATCCGTAATATTTTCTAGGTGGACCTGAAGTAGATTCCTCCCAACGATAGTTGAGTAATCCGTCGTTTTTTAATCTTGTCAGCAGTGGATAAACCGTTCCTTCTACTACAAGCAATTTTGCGTTTTTCAAAGTGTCTAATATTTCAGAAGTGTAGGCTTCTTTGTCTTTTAGGACAGACAAGATACAAAATTCTAAAACACCTTTACGCATCTGTGCTTTTGTGTTTTCGATGTTCATGATTTTCTTTTAATTTTTTTGATTACTATTCATTTTTTGATTGATGATTGTGATTGATAATTGTGATTGTGATTGATGATGTTAATTCATTTATTTAAAAAAAGGTATGCTCATGGGGTATTTATACTGTTCTCCATTGGATGTTTTTACTGCGGCGTAT
>CAIMMM010000059.1 GCA_903842575.1 uncultured Bacteroidota bacterium
ATGGATTGCAGCCAATAAAAATATCGAAATTACTAAGTTACTTGGGTTTTGTGATAGTATAGATACAAAAGATTACAATAAAAGATTAGCTGAAAGACGTATTGAAAATGTTGGTTTTTTATTAGAAAAAAGCGCTTTGAAATTCAATAAAGATCATGAACGAATTGCCTTTGGAAAAGATTTCAAACAATCTAAAATTCAAGCCGAAAACAGAAAAGTCACTGTTTTTTATATTGAAATACCAGACAAAACAGTCGAAAGTGAGTTTGTTAAACTTATAAAAAATTCCAAAGTTGGGGAATTAATAAAATTACCAAACATTTATTTCTTTAATAATTCGGCACGAATTGTTCCTAATTCAAAACCCACATTGACTGACTTACTTTGTGCGATGGAAGAAAATCCAAAGTTGAAGATTGAAATTCAAGGACATATTTGTTGTCAATTGGACTTTGATAAAAATAATATATCCACAGCCCGAGCCCGAGCTATTTATTTGTTTTTAATTAGAAATAAAATTGATAGAAAACGGATGACTTTCAAAGGATATGGCACTTCAATGCCAATTCATAAAATCCCTGAAAAAAACACCCAAGAAGAAGATGAAAACCGCAGGGTAGAAATATTAATTGTAAATAAATAATATAAATACCTCAAATCTGCATTCTGCAATCTGCAATCTTTCTTTATCTTTGCCCAACATTTACCTGTCGGCAGACAGGCAATTAACTACAAAAAATGAGTTCCGATAGCAGCCAACGTTACAATCTTCGAGGAGTTTCGGCTTCGAAAGAAGATGTGCATCTCGCCATTAAAAACATCGATAAAGGTTTATTCCCAAAAGCTTTTTGCAAAATTGTACCAGACTATTTAACTAATGACGACAACTATTGTCTCATTATGCATGCCGATGGTGCGGGAACAAAATCGTCTTTGGCGTATCTCTATTGGAAAGAAACGGGCGATATTTCCGTTTGGAAAGGCATAGCGCAGGACGCGTTGATTATGAATATTGATGACCTGCTTTGCGTTGGTGCCACCGATAATATTTTGCTTTCCTCTACGATTGGTAGAAACAAAAATCTAATTCCTGCCGAAGTGATTTCGGCAATTATCAACGGAACCGAAGTTTTGATTGCCGAATTAAAAACCTTTGGCGTGACCATTCATTCCACTGGCGGAGAAACTGCCGATGTGGGCGACTTGGTGCGCACTATTATTGTAGATTCTACCGTCACGGCCCGAATGAAACGCAGTAACGTTATTGATAATGCCAATATTCAAGCAGGTGATGTTATTGTAGGTTTGGCTTCTTTCGGTCAAGCCAAATATGAAAAAAGTTACAATGGCGGAATGGGAAGCAATGGCTTAACTTCTGCAAGACATGATGTTTTTGCCAAATATTTGGCAACCAAATATCCAGAAAGTTTTGATGCTACCGTTCCCGAAGATTTAGTGTATTCGGGAAATACAAAACTAACTGATATGATTGCCAATTCTCCAATTGATGCTGGGAAATTAGTGCTTTCGCCAACGCGAACGTATGCGCCAATTATCAAAACTATTTTAGATAAATACACACCCAACGATATTCACGGCATGGTGCATTGTTCTGGTGGAGCACAAACCAAAGTGTTGCATTTTGTGGACAACGTGCATGTGATAAAGGACAATTTATTCCCAATTCCACCGCTTTTCAAACTGATACAAGAACAATCTAAAACCGATTGGAAGGAAATGTACCAGGTTTTCAATTGTGGCCACCGAATGGAATTATACGTTCCAAGCGAAATTGCCAATGAGATTATTGAAATCTCAAAATCTTTTGGAGTGGATGCACAAATTGTAGGTAGAGTAGAAGCTAGCACCCACAAAAAACTCACTATTGAAAGTGAATTCGGGAAGTTTGAATATTAAATAATCAAATTATGAAACTCAACCCAAAAAACGGTATCAATAAATTGCTGTTTGGCATGAAGCAAAAAGACGTGGAAGCGCTTTATGGTAAGCCTAGCAAGCAATTCAATGACGATGATGCTAATATCATTTATGTTTACAATACCGAGAAAATGCGTTTAACGTTTTATGAAGATGAAGCGTTTCGTTTGGGATATATCATTTCTTCTAATCCTGAGTTGACTTTATTGGACAAAAAAGTTATCGGAAAGAATGTAGAAGCAGTTAAAAGCGAATTGCCTTTTAAAACATGGGAACAAGAAGATTTTGACAGCACAGAAAATCATTTCAACGAAAGCAATTGGCTCACGTTACAATCGGAATACGGAATTATTATTAGAGTAGAAATCGGAGCAAATATTAATGACAAAGACGAATTTGACTGGAAGTTTTAGTTCGTGTATGATGATAATAAAAGGCACATCAATTACAAACTGATGTGCCTTTTCTAATATTGTGAAAAGTTTATTTTTTTACAGGTACTGTTTCGGATATTTCAACTTCAAAAATAACATTGGAATTTGGTGGAATTAAAGTTCCTGCACCTCTTTCTGCCCAGCCCAATTTTGAAGGGATAAATAAAACTATTTTATCTCCAAAGTTTAATAAATTTAGTCCTTCAATGAAGCCAATAATTAAACCATCTTTCTTTCCACATTGAAAAGGAAAAGGCTGGTAGCCATTTTGAGTTGCTCTATTTTGGTCAAATTTCCCATAGGTTTTATTTACTTCTTCATAGCTACTGTCAAACAAAGTTCCATCTTCTAAATAACCAGCATAATTCACATAAACTGTGGAACCATCAACAGGTTTTTTTCCGCTTCCGGTTTGTGTAATTTTGTATTTTAATCCAGATGGAGTTTCTGTTGCAGTGGCTTTTATTGCCTCTAAAGCGGTAACTTTTGCAGCCATTACTGTTCCATAAGTTGTTTTATATTCGGCTTGTTTTTTAGCTTCAAGCTCCATTTGTTGCTTTTTTGCTAAAGCATCAATTTCTGCTTGTTTACTATCATCACCTGCTTTGTTTGCGAAATAATCTGTAAACACTTTTGTAGCGTCAAATTTCTTTGCTTCAGCACCTTTTCGAATAATTGTAATTTTATTAATTACATCGTCCTGCGCTGTATTTGTAACTACATCTTGCCCGGTTATAACGTGTCCGAAAATGGTATGTTTTCCGTCCAACCAAGGTGTTGCTTTATGTGTAATAAAAAACTGAGAACCATTTGTTTTAGGTCCTGAATTTGCCATGGCAAGTATACCCGGTTTATCAAATTTTAACTCTGGAATGAATTCGTCTTTAAAAGAGTATCCTGGTCCGCCAGATCCATTTCCTTGAGGATCACCGCCTTGAATCATAAAATCGGCAATTACTCTGTGAAATTTTAATCCGTTATAAAAAGGTTTTCCTTTTAATTTTTCGTCTTTAACTTCAGGGTTTATGCCTTCTGACAATGCAATAAAATTAGCAACAGTAACTGGAGCTTTTAGGTATTCTAATTGTAATAGAATTTTGCCTTTGGTAGTTTCAATTTCAGCAAAAATCCCAATGTCATTTTTTAGCGAAGGCGATGTGACAGTTTTAGTAAGTGTGGTATTTTTGTTGGTTTTTGTTGGTGTTTTTTTAGCGGTTTGAGCATAACTGCTCATCATTCCTAAAAATAATACAAATAGTAATCTTGTTTTCATTTTCATAGTTGGTAATTTTTAATTTATTAATCTATTTATTTGTTGTTTTTTCTAATAATTCGACTTCAAAAATAGTAGTTGCATTTGGTGGAATAACATCTCCCGCACCTTGTTCTCCAAACCCTAAGTTTGAAGGAATAAACATAATAGCTTTGTCACCAAAGTTCATTTTTTCTAATCCTTCTACAAGTCCTGGAATTAATTGGTTAGTTCCCATTTGATAAGGACTAGGGACATAACCGTTTTGTAAGGCTCTGTTATTGTTAAATTTTCCAAAGGCTTTACTAACAGCTGCGACGTTTGAATCAAACAGTGTACCGTCTTCTAAATAACCAGCATAATTCATATAAACTGTAGCTCCTTTTGCTGGCTTTTTTCCACTTCCTTTTTGTAATATTTTGTATTTTAGTCCAGATGTTGTTTTGATTGTGCCTGATTTTAAGCTGTTAAGAAATGCAGCTTTTTTAGCTTTCACAACTTTATATTTTGCATCATAAATTTTTTGATTTTCGGTAGCCAATGCCATTTCTTTTTTCTGATTTTCAGTTGCTATTTTGAAATAATCACTAAAAACTTTCAGTGCATCAAACTTTTTTACAGCCTCGCCTTTTCGAATGATAGTAATCTTTTTAATTATATCATTTTGAATAACGTTATTAACAACTTCCATTCCAGTTCCAACCACATGACCAAATATTGTATGTTTTCCATCCAACCAAGGAGTCTCTTTTAGAGTTATAAAAAATTGACTACTATTGGTTACAGGACCTGAATTTGCCATGGCTAATAGACCACCTTTATCAAATTTCAAATCGGTAATTTCATCCATAAACTTATACCCAGCATCACCTGAGCCGTTCCCTAATGGATCACCACCTTGTATCATAAAATCTTCAGCATCTCCATTTTTTTTTGAAATTACTCTATGAAATTTTAATCCATCATAAAAGGATTTTCCTTTAAATTCTTGGGATACAAATTGGTTTTTCCCTTCAGCTAAAGTTACAAAATTAGCAACCGTTACAGGTGCTTTTGTATAATCTAACGACAGTGTAATAGTTCCTTTGGTGGTTTCAATTTCTGCAAATAATCCATCAGGAAGATTACTATTTTCCTCTTTGCAAGAGGAGAAAAATAAAGTTATTAGAACTAAAAAGAGGCTTGCTTGTTTTTTCATTTTTGGAATTAATTTTTTAAAGTTGGTTTTTCTTCGGGTTTAAAATCATTTAGTGTTACGGTACAAATCAAAGGCTGATTGGTGCCAATTCTTTTATTATCACCATGGTATCCAAAACCCATGCGAGATGGAAATAAGAAGGTTACTTTTTCTTTTTTGTGCATTAATTTAATACCATCACGCAATCCCATCATGATATTTTGTTTGTCAATAATATAAGTTTGTGGTTTTAATTCAACTTCCGAATAAACGACATTTCCTTTAAAGTCCTTAATTTCATAATCAAATAAAGCTACATCCCCTTTAATAGGACATGAGGTTTCGTTGTCATTTTTTATTTCATAATGATACCAATAACCTTTATTTGAAGCTATATATTTTATTTGAGGATTACTTTTAATTATGGAATCAATTTTAGCTTCTTCACCAGCATTCATTTTTTTATTTCTCTCCACAGATTCTTGCATAAAAGTACCCGAAGAGCGTGATATTGGATTACGTGCTTGTGGTTGTTTGCATGCTATTGCTAGTAAAACTATCAAAAACAACATTCTTGTTTTTTGTATAAATTTCATATTTAAATTGTAATTTTTGAAATTAGACTTTCAAATTTTTTAATAGTTTCTGCCAATGACAAATAAGATTTTCCTCCGGCAGCATTAATATGTCCTCCACCATTAAAATGTTCTCTCGCAAATTGATTAACATCAAAATTTCCTTGTGAACGAAATGAAATTTTTATGATATTCTCCTCGCGGTGTTCAATAAAAATTGCCGCAAAAACAACACCTTTTATGGTTAAACCATAATTTACGATACCTTCTGTATCTCCTTTTTCATAATGAAATTTATCAAGTTCACTTTGAGATAATGAAATATAAGCCGTTTTAAATTCAGGGAGCACTTTCATATTTTGTAAAGCCCTGCCTAAAAGTTGCAAACAATTATAAGAATTATTGTCAAAAAGGGTAGTGTGAATTTTGCTATTTTCGATGCCAATATCTATTAAATTTGCAACAACACGATGGGTAGCACTTGTTGTTGAAGGAAAGCGAAACGAACCTGAATCGGTTACAATTCCTGTATAAATACAAGTAGCAATCGTCTTATCAATTAACTCCATTTTGGTCAAAAAAGAAATGAAATTATAAATCATTTCACAAGTGGAGCCAAAAGCCGTATTTGAATAAGTGAAAGTGGCATAATCATCTGGTTTTTGATGATGATCAATCATAATCATTGGAACGAAAAGTTTGTTTAATACCTGTTCCATTTCTCCGGTTCTATGTAAAGCATTAAAATCCAAAGTAAAAACTAATTCTGCCTCTAGTATAATTTTTGTTGTGCTAATTCTGTCGTTTTCATAAATCAAGACTTTCTCTGAAGAGGGCAGCCACGCTAAGAAATTAGGAAAATCATTGGGTGCAATTACTGTTGGTTGATGATTTAATTTTAACAAAAAATGGTATAATGCCAAAGAAGAACCCATAGCATCGCCATCGGGACTTCGGTGTGGAATTATTACAATTTTTTTTGGTGTTTCTAATAGCTTTTGAATCGCTAAAATATCTTCTTCTTTCATAGTTTGCGAAATTACATTTTTTTCGCTAATCCAAATGTTTATTTTGTCATAAAAAGTCCTAGCCAAACGGCTAATAATCCTATCAATACACTAAAACCAATATAAGCGAAAGCTAAAAAAGAATTGTTACTTTGGAATAATGAAATATTCTCGGCGCCAAAAGCCGAAAAAGTGGTGTAACCGCCACAGAAACCCGTTACTAAAAACCACTTCAAATTGCTTGCCTCCAGATTGTTTTTTTCTAAAATCCCAATAAATAAACCAATAAGGAAACAGCCCAAAACATTAGTAATAAATGTTGCTAGCGGAAAATGATTTACCCAGTATTTATTGACTAAAACTGCAGTTAGATAACGTAGGATGCTTCCAATTGCTCCGCCAATGGCGATGTAGAGTATCGTTTTGATCATTTTATGAACTTTGATGGTAAAAGTAATAATTTTTAATTTCTAATTTTTAATTTCATTTAGGAATAGTACTTTTGCACATGCAACACAACGTACTAATTTTAGATTTCGGATCGCAATACACACAACTTATTGCCCGACGCGTTCGCGAATTAAACATATTCTGCGAAATTTTTCCTTACAACCATTTTCCCGAAGATTTGTCCTCTTACAAAGCGGTAATCCTTTCAGGAAGCCCTTATTCGGTGAGGGCGGAAGATGCCCCGCATCCGGATTTATCTCAAATTCGAGGCAAAATTCCTTTGCTTGCCGTTTGTTATGGGGCACAATATTTGGCCCATTTTGACGGAGGTGAAGTAGCACCATCCAACATTCGAGAATATGGAAGAGCTAATTTGTCCTATGTAAAAGAAGCTGAACTATTTCTAGAAAATATTGCTTTCGATAGTCAAGTTTGGATGAGTCACAGCGATACGATTAAAAAATTACCTACCAATAGTGTGCTTTTGGCAAGTACCAAAGACGTGGAAAATGCGGCTTATAAAATTGAAGGAGAGACAACCTTTGCCATTCAATTTCATCCCGAAGTGTATCACTCGACAGACGGAAAACAGATGTTAGAGAATTTTTTGGTAAAAATCGCCAAAGTAGAGCAATCGTTTACACCCAATGCTTTCGTAGAAGAGATTGTTTTGGAATTGCAAGAAAAAATAAAAGATGATAAAGTAGTTCTTGGACTTTCTGGCGGTGTAGATTCCACTGTGGCTGCGGTTTTATTGCATAAAGCAATTGGAAAAAATTTGTACTGCATTTTTGTGAACAATGGATTACTTCGAAAAAATGAATTTGAGAGTGTTCTAGATCAATATAAAGGCATGGGCTTAAATGTAAAAGGAGTTGATTCTTCGGCTCGTTTTCTATCCGCATTGGATGGAATTGAAGAACCCGAAGCCAAAAGGAAAGCTATTGGGAAAGCTTTTATTGAGGTTTTTGATGAGGAAGCTCATTTGATTGAAAATGTAAAATGGTTGGCGCAAGGCACAATTTATCCTGATGTTATTGAATCGGTTTCGGTAAAAGGGCCATCGGCAACAATTAAATCGCATCATAATGTGGGTGGGTTACCAGATTATATGAAGTTAAAAATTGTAGAACCGTTACGCATGTTGTTCAAAGATGAGGTGAGAAGGGTTGGAAAAACTCTTGGAATAGAAGCGGAATTGCTAGGAAGACATCCTTTTCCTGGTCCAGGATTATCTATAAGAATATTGGGAGCTATAACACCTGAAAAAGTTCAGATTTTACAAGAAGTAGATGCTATTTTTATACAAGGTTTGAGGGCTTATGGGCTGTATGACAAAGTATGGCAAGCCGGTGCTATTTTATTACCTGTGAATAGTGTAGGCGTTATGGGTGATGAACGTACATACGAAAAAGTTGTTGCACTCAGAGCTGTAGAATCTACTGATGGAATGACTGCTGACTGGGTTCATTTGCCTTATGAGTTTTTAATGGCTATTTCTAATGAAATAATAAATAAGGTAAAAGGTGTAAATAGAGTAGTATATGACATTAGTTCAAAGCCCCCTGCAACAATAGAATGGGAATAATTTTTTCAAGAATTTAAAAAATAAATTTAAAAAATCAAAAAACGAAATTCAAATTCCTATTTTTGATAAAAATATTGAAGAAAACGTGTTTTTTAAATAGTAAATCCTTATTTTTAAAAATAATAATTATATTTGAAATATAATCGAAAAAAATCCTCCATGAAAAACCAATGGCTATTTGCAATTCTTGTAATCGTGTTTTCAATTTCTTTTTCAGTTGCAGCAAAGCAAGAAAAATTCATTAAACATACCGTTTTAAAGGGAGAAACGATTACTCAAATTTCTCAAAAATACAAAGTGACGCCTTATGACATTTATAGATTAAACCCGGATTCTCAAAACGGAATTAAGTTAAATAGTGTATTATTAATACCATCATCAAGTAGTAATTCAAATGATATTGCTTCCGAAAAAGTAGTGTCTAATTCTATTGCGACTTCTCATGTAGTGCAACCAAAAGAAACGTTGTATAGTCTTTCAAAAAAGTATAATGTTTCTATTGAAGCTATTCAAAATGCAAATGGTGAAACGTTGAAAAACGGTTTAAAAATTGGACAGACTATAATAATTCCTGTAACCGAAGAATTAAATACTTCAGTTCCTAAAATTACAGTTGCCCCTAAAGTTGTTGCAATTCCAATTCAACCAAAGTTGATAGAAAAACCTATCGCTGTTTCTAAGGTAACTAGCCGATATCATATAATCCAACCTAAGGAAACGAAATATTCTATCTCTAAAAAATATGAAGTTACCATTGCTGAATTAGAACAAATAAATCCACAAATAGTTGCCGGTTTTCCAATTGGATTTAAGCTCTTACTGCCAGGCAATTCAAAAAATGTTGCAACCACAATTTCAGAACAAAAAGTAGTTGAAGTGCCTGGAAATAATGTACAACCAATTCCATCAACTAAAAAATATTATCAAGAATATCTTGTAAAGCCCAAAGAAACAGTTTTAAGTATTTCTTCCGATTTTGGAATTACAGAAAGTGAATTAATAGCATTAAATCCAGAATTAAAGAAAGGTGTTAAACTTGGAATGATACTTCGTGTTCCAAAGATTTCGGAAGACGAAAAAAAAAAACCCTAACTGATTTATCTTTAAGTATTCTTCCCAATTCTAAAAAGAAATTGGCAATATTATTGCCTTTTAATATTTCTAAAATTGAAAGCGATACTATAAATTCCCCTCAAGCAAGATTAAAAAAAGATAAGTTTCTTAACTTAACATTGGATTTTTATTCGGGGGCATTAATGGCAATTGATTCTGCAAAAGTTCTAGGAATTAATATGGATGTCAAAATTTTCGACTCGCAGGAAACCAAAAATTCTTCCAATGCCATTTCAATTGTTGAACAAAATAATCTCCAGACTTCGGATGCGATTATTGGGCCTTTTTACCAAACAAATGTAGAAAAACTTGCTGAGTTTTTAGAAAATTCAAAAACACCGGTTATTTCCCCTTTGTCGAAAGATGTGGGTAAAAATTATTCAAATTTGTACCAATCTATGCCATCCAATGAGATGTTAAGGAAATCAATGTTTGACTATATGAATACTAAAAGCGGAAATATTGTTGCGGTTGTTGACCCCAAAAAAGCTAGTGTTACACAATATATAGAGACGTTTCAAAAAAATGTCAAAATCGTTGGGTTAGATGAGAATAGTAGAGTTATTAGTGATAGTTTAAAAATTTTACTCGATAAAGACAAAATAAATTATGTTGTTTTAGCTACAGAAAAAACAGGAATGATTATAGCAACAACCAATGCGATGTTAAATTTTCAAAAAGAATATCAAATTCAATTGGTGATTTTAGAAGCCAACGATACTTTTGATTTTGAAGAAATTGAATTAACTCGTTTGACAAAATTAAAATTAACTTATCCTTCATTGACTAAACCTAATGAAACGATAGGAGCCAACCAATTCGATGCTAAATATAAAGTATTAAATAAAATTTTGCCAAGTCAATATGCCATTCGTGGATTTGATGTCACCTTTGATACATTAATACGATTGTCACAAGAAAAATCCTTTGAAGATACGGTTCAAACTTCTGCTACACAGCAAATTGAAAATAAATTTGATTATGTGCATAACACTGTAGCAGGATATGCCAATCAGGGGGTTTATATTTTATATTACGATACCGATTTAACCATTAAAGAAGCAGAATAATGCCAACATCAAAAGTTACTTATTTAGGAGATTTAAGGACATCTTCAATTCATTTGCAATCAGGAAGCGAAATTATTTCGGATGCCCCTTTGGATAATAATGGAAAAGGAGAAGCCTTTTCTCCAACAGATACTGTTGCTAATGGATTGGCCAGTTGTATGTTTACGATGATGGGAATAAAAGCTAGAGATTTGAGTGTTGCTTTCTCAGGTTCAACAGCAGAAGTCACCAAAATAATGGCGCCGGATCCTAGGCGAATTTCCGAAATTCATATAACTTTCGAAATGAATTTAGCAGCTGATGAAAAAACCAAAACTATTTTGGAGCGAACCGCTATGACTTGCCCCGTCAATTTCAGTTTGCACCCCGATATTAAAAGAGTAATTATTTTTAATTGGAAGTAACTTCATATTCATTAAAATTTTACCGCCCTGAGCTTGGCAAAAGGGCTTTTTATAAAAAAAAATAATTTGAACTTCCAACAACAACTTCTCATCAAACTAGCCCACACCAAAATGCCTTTTGGCAAATATGAAGGCTATTATCTCATCGACTTGCCCGAATATTATGTGGTATGGTATAGTAATAAAGGATTCCCAAAAGGGCAACTTGGGGAGCAATTGCAACTCATTTATGAATTAAAATTAAATGGGTTAGAAGATTTAGTTCGCAACATCAAAAAGCAATATCCAAAACCATAATTGTTTTAATTATTTCTTTATAATTGTCATTTATCAACTGTTTATTATCAATTTATAATTGTACTTTTGCCTCGTTTTTTAAACAACTACAACTACACAAACAACACAATGAATCAAACAAAATACATTTTTGTTACTGGCGGTGTGACCTCTTCTTTGGGAAAAGGTATTATCGCAGCATCTTTAGCAAAATTATTACAAGCACGAGGTTATAGGACAACGATACAAAAGTTTGATCCTTATATCAATGTGGATCCTGGAACTTTAAATCCTTACGAACATGGTGAATGTTATGTCACCGATGATGGAGCAGAAACCGATCTGGACTTAGGGCACTATGAACGATTTTTAAACGTTCCCACTTCTCAAGCCAATAATGTTACAACAGGAAGAGTCTATCTTTCTGTAATCGAAAAAGAACGCAGAGGTGAATTTCTTGGGAAAACAGTTCAAGTGGTTCCTCATATTACCAATGAAATTAAAGAACGCATGCAATTGCTTGGAAATTCGGGCGATTTTGATATTGTAATTACTGAAATTGGAGGAACAGTCGGAGATATCGAATCATTGCCTTATATCGAATCGGTGCGTCAATTGGTTTGGGAATTAGGCGAAAGCAATGGAATTGTTATTCACTTAACTTTGGTTCCTTATCTAGCTGCAGCTGGAGAATTAAAAACAAAACCCACTCAGCATTCCGTAAAAACCTTGATGGAAAGTGGGATCAAAGCCGATATTTTAGTTTGTAGAACCGAACATGAAATTTCGGATGAACTTCGTCAAAAACTAGCTTTGTTTTGTAATGTAAAAAGGGAGGCCGTAATTCAATCTATCGATGCTTCAACTATTTATGAAGTTCCTAATTTAATGCTTGAAGAAGGTTTGGATGTTGTGGCACTAAAAAAATTAAACTTATCTAAAAAAGCAGCTCCCGATTTAAGAAATTGGAACACCTTTTTACATCGAATAAAACATCCAAAACATACAGTAAGCGTTGGATTAGTTGGAAAATATGTAGAATTGCAAGATTCTTATAAATCTATTTTAGAATCATTTATTCATGCCGGAGCAGCCAATCAAACCAAAGTAAATATCATTAGTATTCATTCGGAATATATAGACTCGCAATCTGCTGCAGAGCAATTGCAAGGATTAGACGGAATTCTTGTAGCACCAGGTTTTGGTTCTAGAGGCATCGAAGGAAAAATAGATACGGTACAATATGCCCGTGAAAATAACATCCCGTTTTTCGGAATTTGTTTGGGTATGCAAATGGCGGTTATCGAATACTCTAGAAATGTTTTGGACTTGAAAGATGCGAATTCCACTGAAATGAATGAGGCTACAAAAAACCCGGTAATTTCATTAATGGAAGCGCAAAAGAACATTACAGACAAAGGAGGAACCATGCGTTTGGGCGCATGGAAATGTGATATTAAGGAAGGTACTTTGGCACATCAAATTTATGGTAAAACACAAATCGATGAGCGTCATCGCCATCGTTATGAATACAATAATGAATATAAAAAAGCATTAGAAAGCGCAGGATTAGTGTCTTCTGGAGTAAATCCGGAAACCGGTTTGGTTGAAATTGTTGAAATAAAAAACCATCCTTTTTTCATTGGTGTACAATACCATCCTGAATATAAAAGTACCGTTGCCAATCCGCATCCAATTTTTGTTAGCTTTGTGGCCGCAATGGTTAAAAACAAAAAATAAATTTCAAGTACTTTATTTTACAAATAATTGCTTGAAAATTGAAACGAAACAGTTGAAATATTGACTGATGAATAAATAAAAAATATAATGGAACAAAAAAAGTTAGACTTAAATTCAATCATTGGATTTGCATTAATTTTCGTAATCATCGCTTGGATGATATATAACAACCAGCCTTCAAAAGAACAAATTGCTGCTGATAAAGCGAAAAAAGAACAAGTTGTTAAGGAACAAAAAGCAAAAGCAATTGCTACAAAAGCTGTGGTTGAAACACTTTCAGACACCACGGCAAATGAAGCTTTAAAACTTCAAAAATTACAAGGGACTTTAGGAGGGTTTGCTTATTCGGCAACATTACCTTCTGCAAAAGATAATTTTACTACTATTGAAAACGATAGAATAAAATTAAAAATAGCAAACAAAGGAGGTTATATTGTGGCAGCCACTTTAAAAAAATTCGAAAAATTCAAAAGAGGTTCGGGTCAATTAGTAGAATTGATTAAAGACAATAATGCCGATTTTAATCTGCAACTGCAAACTAAAGACAATAGAGTTTTAAATACTAAAGAATTGTTTTTTGAACCAACCTTGACCAAAGAAGGCGAAAATCAAGTGCTTTCCATGAAATTAAAAGCCGGTGCCAATGCCTTTTTGGAATACAAATATGTATTGAAACCAAACGAATACATGCTTGGTTTTGATGTGCGTTCACAAGGATTGAATACTGTTTTGAACACGTCGAAACCATTGGATTTAGAATGGGATTTAAAAACCTATAGAAACGAAAAAAGCGTCGCTTATGAAAACCGTTTTGCGGAAATTCGTTTTGATTATGAAGAAGGGAAACATGATTATGTAGGGGCAGGAAAAGACAAAGAAGAAACCCCCAAAAAAGTAGAGTATATTGCCTTTAAGCAGCATTTTTTCTCTACAATTTTGTTAACTAAAACGCCATTTGAAACCACTAAATTGTATTCTAATAATTTAGTAAATGATGTAAAGGTTGATACGGTTTTTACAAAACAATTCAAAGCAAACATTCCTTTAGCCTTCAATAATGGCGAAGTGGATTATAAAATGAATTGGTATTTCGGACCATCCGATTATAAAACTTTAAAAGACTACGATAGAAATTTAGAAGATGTTATTCCATTGGGCTGGGGGATTTTTGGCTGGATTAATAAATTTATTTTCATTCCGTTATTTGGTTTTTTAAGCACTTACATTTCTTATGGATTGGCGATTATCATTTTCACTATTTTGATAAAAATTGCTATGTCACCCATTACTTTTAAATCATTTTTGTCACAAGCTAAGATGAAAGTATTGCGGCCTGAGATAGTGGAACTTGGAGAAAAATTCAAAAAAGATCCAATGAAAAAGCAACAGGAAACCATGAAGTTGTATAATAAAGCTGGCGTAAATCCAATGGCTGGTTGTATTCCTGCCTTGATACAAATACCCTTCATGTATGCCTCGTTTCAGTTTTTCCCATCGGCATTTGAATTAAGACAAAAAGGATTCCTTTGGGCTGACGATTTATCTTCTTTTGACCAAATTGCAAAATTGCCTTTTAACATTCCGCTTTATGGAGATCATATAAGTTTGTTTCCTATTTTGGCAGCAGTTGCTATTTTCTTTTATATGAAGATGACATCTGGTGATCAAGCCATGCAAGCACCACAGCAAGAAGGCATGCCCGATATGGGTAAAATCATGAAAATCATGATTTATGTTTCCCCAGTCATGATGTTGATTTTTTTTAACAGTTATGGTTCTGGATTGAGTTTGTATAACTTTATTTCCAATTTGATTACTATCGGAATTATGATTGTTATTAAGAAATATATTATTGATAGCGACAAAATCCACGACAAAATTCAAGAGAATAAATCAAAGCCAAAAACAGAAGGAAAGTTCCAGAAAAAGATGAGAGAAATGATGGAACAAGCTGAGGCTCAAAAAGCAAAAAACAATAAAAAATAAATATTGTTTTTTTTTAAAAGAGCTCTGATTTTTGAAGTGTTTGACTTTCAAAAACCAGAGCTTTTTTATTTTTATTGAAAACCAACATAAAAGGCAATCAGGCCTTTCATAGTTATAGTTGGAATTGCATGTATCATACTAAAATTCTGTTTTTACAGTTATATAATATAAACACCCGAAAATGAAACATCTTTTATTTTTTTTATTTGTAAGTACAATTATTTTTGCCCAAGACACCAATAAACTGGATAAAGATGGCAAGAAGCAAGGTTTGTGGAAAGGGATTTACGAAGAATCCAAACGACCAAGATATGAAGGCACTTTTGAACATGGAAAAGAGATTGGTGTATTTAAGTTTTTTGATGATACCAAAGTAGGAACTGTAATTGCTACTAGAGAGTTTAATGCTAAAGACAATTCGTGTTATACTATTTTTTACAATCAAAAAAGCAATAAAGTTAGTGAGGGAAAAGTAGTCAACAAACAGTTTGAAGGAGAATGGAAATATTATCATGAAGATTCTCCCCAAATCATGGCCGCTGAATTTTACGTCAATGGAAAACTTAATGGCGTTCGGAAAGTGTTTTACAAAAGCGGAAAAATTGCTGAGGAAACCAATTATCTAAATGGGGTTAAAGAGGGGGCTTATAAAAAATATACCGAGGATGCTATTGTTCTAGAAGAAAGTTTTTTTAAAAATGGAGAATACGATGGCAAGGCAATTTTTAGAGATGAGACAAATCAAATTGCTGGGCAAGGACTTTTTAAAGACGGAAAGAAAGTGGGCATGTGGAAAATTCTCCAAAAAGGGAAAATAAAAAATGTCAACATGAATTATCAAGGCAATAAATTCCAAAAAAAAGAGATTAAAGAGGAATAGTAATTAAATTGAAGTAATTTTGCACCAAAATTATTAGGTTTAAAATGAAACGAGTTGTTGTTGGGCTTTCCGGAGGTGTGGATTCTAGTGTTGCTGCTTATCTTTTAAAAGAGCAAGGCTATGAAGTTATTGGGCTTTTTATGAAAAACTGGCACGATGACTCCGTTACGATATCCAACGAATGTCCGTGGCTCGAAGACAGTAACGACGCACTTCTTGTCGCTGAAAAATTGGGAATACCATTTCAAACCGTTGATTTAAGCGAGCAATACAAAGAAAAAATCGTAGACTATATGTTCAACGAATATGAAAAAGGGCGTACTCCAAACCCGGATGTATTGTGTAACCGCGAAATTAAATTTGATGTTTTCATGAAAATTGCCTTGTCACTTGGTGCCGATTATGTTGCCACGGGACATTATTGCAGAAAAGGTGAAATTGAAATAGATGGGCAGCCAACGTATCAACTCTTAGCTGGAAAAGACGGTAATAAAGACCAGTCTTATTTTCTTTGTCAATTATCACAAGAGCAATTATCTAAATCGTTATTTCCCATTGGCGAATTGACAAAACCACAAGTGCGGGAAATCGCCATGCAATTGGATTTGGTCACTGCCGAAAAGAAAGATTCACAAGGGCTATGTTTTATTGGAAAAGTACGTTTGCCTGAATTTCTTCAGCAAAAATTGAAACCAAAAGAGGGCGTAATTTATGAAGTGGATGCTGCCAATCCAATATACCATCAAAACCAACCCGTATTTCATTCTTTAGAAGAACAATTGGCTTTTGAAGCTCAGGGAATTTCCTATTCTCCAGAAATGGGAAAAGTAGTTGGTAAACATCAAGGCGCTCATTACTTTACCATCGGTCAACGAAAAGGATTAAATGTTGGCGGGACAAAAGAAGCCCTTTTTATTATTGCTACTGATGTTATAACCAATTCGATATATACAGGTCAAGGTCAGAATCATGCAGGATTATTCAAAAAAACATTGAAAGTTTTGCCTTCAGAAATTCATTGGATACGCAAAGATTTAGCGCTTAAAAATGGAGAAATAATGAAAGTTATGGCTCGTGTTAGATATCGTCAGGCCTTGCAAAAAGCTACTTTGTATCAATTTGAAAGCGGATTGTATGTTTCTTTTGATGTGCCACAATCTGCTATAACCGAAGGACAATTCGTTGCCTGGAATATTGATGATGAATTAGTTGGTTCGGGTGTAATTTCGTAATTTGGTGCTTTCAAATTGTAAGCTATGAAGAAATTACTGCTATTTGTCTGTTTTATTTTTACTTTCTCTGTCTATTCTCAAGAGGATGCCTGGGTTTATTTTACAAACAAACCCAATTCCCAATTCTATTTTGACAATCCTTTAGAGATGTTAACACAGCGATCTTTGGATAGAAGAACCAATCAAAATATAGCCATTGATATAAAAGACGTTCCTATTCATCAACCTTATGTAGACCTTATTATTGCTTCAAATGGGATTCAAGTTAAAGCAAAATCAAAATGGCTGAATGCGGTTCATATTCGAGGAACTATTACGGATATTAATGTATTAACAACTTTAAATTTTGTGGATCATATTCATTTTGCAAATCCATTATTAAATGTTAGTGGCAGAATTTCAAATCTTAAAAAAATAAAAGGTTTAAATAAAGTATTAGAGACCAATACCAGTTTTGCTTATGGTAATTCGGGCAATCAAATCCAAATGTTAAATGGACATTTGTTACACCAACAAGGTTATACTGGTGCAGGAAAAATCATTGCGGTCTTAGATGCAGGTTTTCCAAATGTTGATATAATAGCACCTTTTCAACGATTGAGAGATAATAATCAAATACTAGGAGGTTATAATTTTGTAGATCATAACAATCTTTTTTATACAGGAAATTCACATGGTACTTTAGTCCTATCAACAATGGGAGGATATGTCGAAAATCAGTTGGTTGGAACAGCTCCAGATGCTCAGTATTATTTATTTATTACAGAGGACAATGCAGATGAAAATCCAGTAGAAGAAAGTTATTGGGTTGAAGGTGCGGAGGAGGCCGACCGTCTAGGTGTAGATGTTATTTCTACATCCTTGGGTTATTTTGATTATCCAAATTATCCAACTTACAGTTATAATTATTCTGATATGACGGGCAATTTTGCTTTTGCATCACAAGGAGCCAATATTGCTTTTAGTAAAGGGATTATTGTAGTTGCAAGTGCTGGAAATTCGGGTGCTTCAACTACAAATCCACATATTGGTATTCCTGCTGAAGCAACAAATGTATTGGCGGTGGGAGCCGTTAAAGCGGATGAAACCTATGCTACTTTTAGTTCTATTGGGCCTTCTTTTGATCAAAGAGTAAAACCTGATGTGATGGCTCAAGGACAAAGTTCGGTTTTGTCCAATACTTCGGGAGCTATAACAACAGCCAGTGGGACTTCTTTTTCAGGACCAATAATGGCAGGAGCGATTGCTAGTTTTTGGCAGGCATTTCCAAATCTAACCAATCAACAAATTGTTGATTTAGTTAGACAATCTGCTGATAGGTTTTCTAATCCAAATGCTCAATTTGGGTATGGCATCCCCGATTTTCAATTGGCATTAACAAATGGATTGTTGCAATTAAATTCAATCCTGAATTATAATTTTATTGTTTCTCCCAATCCGGCAAATCATTATGTATGTATTTCATTTCCAAATCATTTTTCAAAAGCAACGTTTTTACTTTTCAATAGTTTAGGACAATTGGTTATGGAAAAAGAAAGTTTTGAATCAAATGCTACTATTTCATTAGAAAAAATTAATTCTGGGGTTTATTTTTATAAAATCGAAAGCGGTTCTTTTACACAAACCGGGAAAATAATTAGAAATTAATACTGAAAACAGTCTTCTTTAATGAATAAAATCACACAACTTTTTGGCATAAAATATCCAATTATTCAAGGAGGAATGATTTGGAACAGCGGTTATAAATTAGCAAGCGCGGTTAGCAATGCTGGGGGTTTAGGATTAATTGGTGCTGGTTCTATGTATCCTGAAGTGCTTCGAGAACATATTCAAAAATGTAAAAAAGCGACGGACAAACCTTTTGGTGTTAATGTGCCCATGTTGTATCCTAATATTGAGGAAATCATAAAAATCATTGTGGAAGAAGGTGTAAAAATTGTTTTTACATCGGCCGGTAATCCTAAAATCTGGACAGGTTTTTTAAAGGAAAAAGGAATAACGGTTGTTCATGTGGTAAGCAGTTCAAAATTTGCTTTGAAAGCGCAAGAAGCGGGTGTTGACGCTATTGTTGCTGAAGGATTTGAAGCGGGGGGGCATAATGGAAGAGAAGAAACTACAACACTAACTTTGATTCCAATGGTAAAAGAAAATATTTCGATTCCTTTAATTGCTGCAGGTGGAATTGCGAGTGGACGAGGAATGCTTGCCGTGATGGTTTTGGGTGCAGATGGCGTTCAGATTGGCTCTCGTTTTGCAGCTTCAGTTGAAAGTTCGGCACATGATAATTTTAAAAAAACTATTATTGAAGTTAAAGAAGGGGATACTCAACTAACATTGAAAGAATTAGCCCCAGTTCGATTAATCAAAAATAAATTCTACAATGATATTCAAGATTTATATGCCAAATGTCCTTCGCCCGAAGAATTAAAAATACTTTTAGGAAGAGCAAGAGCAAAAAAAGGAATGTTTGAAGGAGATTTGGTTGAAGGCGAACTTGAAATAGGCCAAATTGCTGGAATAATACATGATATAAAGCCTGTATCGGATATCATAAACACTATGATTTTAGAGTATAGAAGCGCAGTTACAGAAATGCAGTCTATGGCGATTTAGCTCCGTTTTTAATTTGCTTTAAGTTGTTAATTTGTTTGCTTTAAGAGCTAAACTTATTAACAATTTTTTATTTTTAGAGCACTACCTAAATTATTAATAACTTTATATTTACCTTTATTTTTAAATCTAATTAATTAATATCCAATATTTTAAAAGGCATTATTAATAACTATAATATGTTTACAATGTTGATTATTTTGTTTATAACATTTGGATAAGTCAAATTTTAAGATTAATTTAATGAGTAATATAGTGCATTAATATTTACTTTGGATAAGGATGTTAAAACCCTGCTGGTTTTAGTGTTTAAATTGTCCAATACTGAATAATTTTAGTGCCGATTAAAGATGTAGTTTGAGTAAAATTAATAGTGTTAAATCAAATTGCTTATGAGAATAACTACACTTGTTAGAAAAAAAACTTTTCTCTTATACTTATTGCTGTTTTTTTTAACTAGCATTCAATGTATATATTCTCAATGCCCAACAGTAACAAATGCAACACAAACCTTTTGTGATACTCAATCGCCTACAATTGCTAGTTTGCAAGCAACTGATAATGGCGGTGGAATAAAATGGTATGATACAGCAATTTCAACTACTGCATTATTAAACGGAGCTTCTTTACAGAATGGTCAGGATTATTTTGCTGATGATAATACTGGAGCCTGTGGAATTAGACAAGTTGTTGTGGTTACTATTTATACAGCACCTACAGGAGCAAACTTTCAGGGGGTTTGTGTGACAAATTTAAGTCAAGCTGTTCAGACAAATCCGCAGTTTAATATTACGGGAAATAATCTTCAGTGGTATACAACAACTTTAGGAATTGTCCCGATTCCCTTAGGCACAATATTAAATGACAACACTATTTATTATATTAGTCAAACCAATCCTTTTACAGGTTGTCAAACTACAAGATTATCATTATTTGTTAATGTTGGTTTGGTTCCCGTTCCAACGGGTAATTCGGTTCAAGAGTTTTGTAACACTCCAGGAAATGCTCCAACGGTGGCTAATCTTGTTGCTTCGGGAAACAATAATTGGTATTTAACTTCTTCTTTTGGGATTCCTTTAGATTTTTCGGCACCATTAATAAACGGTCAATTTTATTATGCAACTATAATTGATCCCCCTTGTGAAAGCAGTGATAGATTTGAGGTTTTAGTTAATATCTATGAACCAAATGATGCTGGGACGAATGGGAATAATTCAATTTGTGTAAATAATATCGCCTCAACGACTCCTTTTGATTTATATAATTTATTAGGTGGAACTCCTGATGCAACCGGAGTTTGGACTGGTCCAATTGTTACATCTAATGGGTCTCAAGGAACATTGGATGTGTCCACAATGACTTTGGTAGGGAGTCCTTATGTTTTTACTTATACTGTATCCAATCCATCATGTCCTCCAGTATCATCAACAGTTACAATTACTATATTGCCTTTACCTACAGTTGTGATTAGTGTAAATACAACAATTATTTGTTCTGGTGATAGTGCGACTGTCACTTTTATAGGCACACCAAACGCCACTGTAACTTATACAATCAATGGGGGAAGCAATCAAACAATTGTTTTAAATGGATCTGGAACTGCTACAATTTCATTGCCATATATATTAACTACAACTTATACATTAGTTAGTGTCGCTTCATCAGGATCTCCTAGTTGTAATCAATTACAATTAGGAAGTATCACTATTAATGTGTTGCCATTACCAACGGCCACGGCCACTTTTGCACCTACTACAATTTGCGCTAACACAAGTTCCACATTAACATTTACCGGGACACCCAATGCAACGGTAACCTATACTATTGATGGAGGAAGTGATTTAACCATCGTATTGGATGGAACAGGTACAGCGACTTTAGTAGGA
>CAIMMM010000060.1 GCA_903842575.1 uncultured Bacteroidota bacterium
TGGCACATCCAAAGAGAAAAATCTCGAAAAGCAGAAGAGATAAAAGAAGAACACATTATAAAGCAACAGTTGCTCAAATTGCAACTTGCCCAATCACTGGTGAAGCGCATTTATACCATAGAGCCTACTGGCATGAAGGAAAAATGTATTACAGAGGACAAGTAGTTATTGACAAATCAGTAGCTGCAGCATAACATCTGGTTTTTTACAAAACAAACTCTCACTGTGTGAGAGTTTTTTGTTTATAATATTTTTTCTAAATAACCAATTTAAAAATATAACTTTTAGTTTTTTTTTGTAATTTCCACCTCTTTACAAATTCAAAAAATGGAAAAGAAAATAACATCATAAAATGAATAAAATCACAGCGGCAATCACAGCAGTTGGAGCCTACGTCCCTGATTTTGTGCTTTCAAATGAAGTACTTGAAACCATGGTTGAAACCAACGATGAGTGGATTACAACTAGAACAGGAATAAAAGAAAGAAGAATATTAAAAGAAAAAGGAAAAGGAACTTCTTATATGGCTATTAAAGCCGCTCAAAATTTAATAACAAAAAATAATATTAACCCCGCAGAAATTGATTTGGTAATCATGGCTACAACAACGCCAGATATGCCCGTTGCTGCTACAGGGGTTTTTGTAGCATCACAAATAGGAGCGGTTAATGCTTTCTCGTATGATTTACAAGCTGCATGTTCTAGCTTTTTATTTGGAATGTCAAATGCTGCAGCCTACATAGAATCAGGGAAATATAAAAAAATACTACTTATAGGAGCGGATAAAATGTCTTCAATTATTGATTATACAGATAGAGCTACATGCATCATTTTTGGAGATGGTGCGGGTGCAGTTTTGTTTGAACCAAATCACGAAGGATTAGGAATACAAGATGAAATTTTAAAAACGGATGGAATTGGAAGAGATTATTTAAAAATCGATGCTGGTGGTTCCATTCTTCCAGCTTCCCAAGCAACGGTTGAAAATAGACAACATTTTGTTTTCCAAGACGGGAAAACCGTTTTTAAATATGCCGTCTCAGGGATGGCTGATGTGAGTGAGAAGATAATGCAACGCAATAATTTAACAAAAGACGATATAAATTGGCTAATTGCACATCAAGCGAATAAAAGAATTATTGATGCTACCGCTAATAGAATGGGATTGGATGAAGAAAAAGTTTTAGTAAATATTCATCGTTACGGGAATACCACTTCAGCGACATTACCATTATTATTAAGTGATTTTGAAAGTAAATTAAAAAAAGGGGACAATCTTATTTTTGCTGCATTTGGCGGTGGATTCACTTGGGGTTCTATCTATTTAAAATGGGCATACAACAAACAATAAACTATAACTAAAACAAATAATTATGGATTTAAAAGAAATTCAAAACCTAATCAAATTTGTAGCAAATTCAGGAGTTGCAGAAGTAAAATTGGAAACAGGTGAAGTAAAAATCACTATCAGAACTACCTTAGAAGGACATTCATCCGATGTTACTTATGTACAACAAGCTCCAATGCAACAAGTAGCATCAGTGCAGCAAATACCAGTTGCAGCAACACCTGTTACGCCAGCAGCTGACGAAAATGCAAAATATATTACTATAAAATCTCCAATTATTGGCACATTTTATAGAAAACCTTCACCAGACAAAGCTATGTTTACTGAAGTAGGAAGTACTATTGCAAAAGGAGATGTGCTTTGTGTTATTGAAGCTATGAAATTATTTAACGAAATTGAATCTGAAGTTTCAGGAAGAATCGTTAAAGTTTTAGTGGATGATATGTCACCAGTTGAATTTGACCAACCTTTGTTTTTAGTAGACCCATCTTAAGAAATTATAAATTATAAATTATAAATTTTGAATGATGAGTTATCGTTGTTTAAAATAATTTAAAATTTAAAATTCATCTTTTAAAATTTCTAAAATATGTTTAAAAAAATATTAATTGCAAATAGAGGCGAAATTGCACTTCGTATAATTCGTACTTGTAAAGAAATGGGTATTAAAACCGTTGCGGTTTATTCTACTGCTGATGCCGAAAGTTTACACGTGAAGTTTGCAGACGAAGCTGTTTGTATTGGACCTCCACCAAGTAATTTATCCTACTTAAAGATGTCAAGTATTATTGCAGCAGCAGAAATCACAAATGCTGACGCCATTCATCCTGGGTATGGTTTTCTTTCGGAAAACTCAAAATTTTCTAAAATTTGTCAAGAGCATGGTATCAAATTTATTGGTGCTTCCCCGGAGATGATTGATAGAATGGGTGATAAAGCATCTGCCAAAGCAACTATGAAAGATGCTGGCGTTCCTTGTGTTCCAGGTTCGGAAGGTATTTTAGAGTCCTATGAACAAGCCGAATCAATTGCGAATGAATTTGGTTATCCAGTAATGCTAAAAGCAACAGCAGGTGGTGGAGGAAAAGGGATGCGTGCCGTTTGGAAACAAGAAGATTTACTAAAGGCATGGGAAAGTGCGCGTCAAGAATCGGCAGCCGCTTTTGGAAATGATGGGATGTATTTGGAGAAATTAATTGAAGAACCAAGACATATCGAAATCCAAGTAGTAGGTGATTCTTATGGAAAAGCCTGTCACCTATCGGAAAGAGACTGTTCGGTGCAACGTCGTCATCAAAAATTGACTGAGGAAACTCCGTCTCCTTTTATGACCGATAAATTAAGAAATAAAATGGGCGAGGCGGCTGTAAAAGCAGCTGAGTATATTAAATATGAAGGTGCTGGAACGGTGGAATTTTTGGTTGATAAACATAGAAATTTCTATTTCATGGAAATGAATACGCGTATTCAAGTGGAACATCCCATTACAGAACAAGTAATAGATTACGATTTAATTCGTGAACAAATTATGGTTGCTGCTGGAATTCCAATTTCCGGTAAAAATTATTTGCCACAATTACACGCCATTGAATGTCGTATCAATGCGGAAGATCCGTATAATGATTTTAGACCTTCACCAGGAAAAATTACTACACTTCATGCACCTGGAGGTCATGGTGTTCGTTTAGACACGCATGTTTATGCAGGTTATACCATTCCGCCAAATTATGATTCCATGATTGCAAAGTTGATTACTACTGCTCAAACGCGTCAGGAAGCAATCAATAAAATGAAACGTGCTTTGGACGAATTTGTAATTGAAGGTGTTAAAACAACAATCCCTTTTCACAGACAATTAATGGATGATGAAAGGTATGTAGCAGGAGATTATACTACTGCTTTTATGGATACTTTTAAAATGAATGATTTAGAGTAAAATAATTAAACATAAAAAAACCCCAACTTTATTAAAGTTGGGGTTTTTGTTTTTACAAGGTTTCTTTCAACCATTTGTAAAATTCTCTTTGCCACACTTGTGCGTTTTGAGGACTCAAAACCCAGTGATTTTCTTCTGGCAAATAAAGAAATCTACTTTTTATTCCGCGTAATTGAGCTGCTTGAAACGCCTCTTGTGCTTGTCCAATAGGCACTCTAAAATCTTTCCCTCCTTGAATTATTAAAATTGGCGCATTCCATTTGTCAACTAAAGTAATTGGGTTGAAAGTGGTATACGATTTTTGAGCTATTTTATTATTTTTTTCCCAATAAGCACCTCCATTTTCCCAATGATTGAAGAAAACTTCTTCGGTTGTACCATACATACTTTGAGTGTTAAAAACGCCGTCATGTGCAATGAAAGTTTTAAAACGATTGTTATGGATGCCCGCTAAATAATACGCCGAATACCCACCATAACTTGCTCCAACACACCCTAATCTTGCTTTGTCAACGTAACTTTCTTTGGATACATCATCAATAGCAGAAAGGTAATCGTCCATAACTTGACCTCCCCAATCTCCTGATATTTGTTCGTTCCACTTTACACCATGTCCATTCATTCCTCTTCTATTTGGAGCAACAATAACATAACCTTGTGAAGCCATTAATGAAAAATTCCAACGAAACGAATACATCTGCGTAAGCGGACTTTGCGGACCTCCTTGACAGTATAAAAGCGTTGGATATTTTTTTGAAGCATCAAAATTTGGAGGAAGAATTACCCAAACCAACATTTTCTTATTGTCAGTTGTTGTAACATAACGTCGTTCAAATTTCGGTAATGAAAGTTTGCTATAGATTTCATCATTTACTTTTGTCAATTGTAACCAAGTTTTTTTCTTTAGGTTATAGGAGTAAATTTCTAAAGCATGATTCATATCTGTTCTGGTAAGAATCGCATTGTCACCAGTAATATCAACAATATCATGCGCGTCAAAATCACCAGAAGTTATTTGCTTAACTGTTACAGCAATTTTGGTTAAGCCTGGAAAATTAACTTCAAAAAGTTGCAATGTTCCATCAACGGGAGCAATGAAATATACTTTTTTTCCGTCTTTACTCCATTGAAAACTGCTTACAGAACCATCCCAGTTGGACGTTAAATTTATTTTCAATCCTTTGAAATCTACAATGATATCATTTTTATCCGCTTCATAACCCTCGCGTTTCATTTGCAACCAAGTTAAACTTCCGGTTGGTGAAAAAGCAGGATTGGTATCATAACCTAAATTTTTTTCTGTTCTATTTGTGGTTTTTCCAGTTTCTAGATTGTATTCATAAATATCCGTGTTGGTTGAAATTGCATATTGAGTCCCAGCTTTTTTCTTGCAGACATACAATATACTTTTCCCATCAGGGGACCAAATATAATCTTCATCGTCACCATGAGGTTTTTGTGGACAATCAAAAATTTCATCTTTTAATATGTCTATTCCTATTGCCCCATCCTTGTTTTCCTTGTATAATACGTGATTATATTTTCCCTCGTTCCAAGTATCCCAATGACGATAATCTAGTCCGTTATAGATTTGTGTGTTTGACTTGTCCAATTCGGGATAAAAATCTTTTCCGAGTATGTTCTCCAATTTTATCTCTTCATTATAAACAATATATTTCCCATCTTGAGAAATATTCTTGTCGTTTAATAAACTTTTTGTTTCCTTAATTTCTGTTGGGGCACCCCCATTTCTAGGGATTGTATAAAATTTAGAATTAATTTTATTTTCTTCTACAGAAGGAGTTGCTACTTTATAGACAATACTTTTTTCGTCTTTAGAAATTCCTAAAGGGGTAACACGTCCTAATTTCCAAAGGATTTCAGGAGACATGATTTGTTGAGCAGATGCTGTTATACTCATTGTACTTAAGATTAAAAACAATAATTTTTTCATTGTAAAAAGATTTTATTTGAAGCGTCAAAAATAGCAAAATATATTCATAAAAAAAGCCATTCATCAGGATGAATGGCTTTACTATTTATTAATTTAAACTATTGTTTTATAAAACGTTTTGTAGTTGAAGAAGAACCATTGGAAACCTCCAGCATATAAGTTCCTGTAGAAAGTGCACTTACATTAATTGCGTCATTTTCAATTTTACCTTTACCCAATTCTTGCCCAATCATATTGTAAATTTTATATGTTGAATCAACTTCAAGATTTGAAATATTCAATATATCCCCTTTTACCGGATTCGGATATAAATTAAATAATAAAGGCGTATTTGCATCCTCTATTCTTGCAACAGAAGTAATATTTACTGTATAATCTTCCACTTGACCAAAAGAGAATGTTTCACATGAGGTAGGAATAGCATTGTATTTCATTTGCACTCTCATTCTAGTTGGGCCAAGTAATGCGGTTGCAGGAATTTTAAATGTACCAGAGACAGGAGTTGTTGTTGAAGCAGCTTTTGTCCATACTTTTTCACCTGTATCTAAAAAGTCACCATCTTGATTGTAATCAATCCAAACCGCATAACCTTCTTTGTATTTTGTTACAGTTCTCCATGAAGGTGTAATTGTTATTGTGTACGAAACTGCTCTTACAGCATTTGTTGAAAGTGCTGTGAAGTTTTCATAACCGGCAGTTCCAGTTGACGTATTACTTATCGTTCCGAAAACAACCTTTCCTATTAATTCATCCACGGTACTACTTCCTAAAGAAGTACAATAAGTTATCGGATTACTAGCAAGCGTTGTTACACTTACTGTATTGCTAGCAACAGAAATGTTACCAGCAGCATCTTTTGCTTGAACATAGAATGTATAGGCTGTTGCAGCCGTTAATCCAGTTACTGCATAAGTTGTTGCAGTAGTTGTAGAACCTAATAATGTAGCTCCTTTATAAACATTATATCCAGTTACCGCAACGTTATCTGTAGCACCAGTCCAAGATAGATTTGTAGTTGTTGCAGTTGTTCCTGAAGCACTTAATGTTGCAGCAGTTGGAGCAGTTATATCTGGAGACAAAGTTGTAACAGAAACAGTGTTGCTTGGAATTGAAATGTTTCCAGCAGCATCTTTTGCTAAGACATAGAATGAATAAGCCGTTGAAGCTGTTAAGCCAGTAACTGCAAAAGTTGTTGAAGTTGTTGAAGCTTTAAAAACGCCGTCTTGATATACATCATAACCTGTTACAGCTACGTTATCTGTAGCACCAGTCCAAGATAAATTCGTTGTTGTTAAAGTTGTTCCTGAAGCTGATAATGTTGCAGCGGTTGGGGCAGTAGTATCAGGAGCTGGAGTTAAAGTTGTTACACTTACTATATTGCTATCTGACGAAACATTTCCCCCAGCATCTTTTGCTCTTACTGTAAATGTATAGGTTGTTGCTCCTGTTAAACCAGTAACGGTATATGTTGTTGAAGCAGTTGAAGCTTTGAAAACACCATTTTGATAAACATCATAACTTGTAACAGCAACGTTATCTGTAGCGCCTGACCAAGATAAATCTGTTGTAGTTGTTGTAGTTCCTGAAGCAGCTAAAGTAGCGGCTGTTGGAGCAATAGTATCTGTTGAACCAGCTGTAATAGTAAAGTTAGTATTAGAAACATCAAAGAAAATATGATTCGTTCCTTTTACCATTATTCTATTGGTTGTTCCAGCAGTATTTGGAATCGTAACAGCCTGTGTTCCATCATTAGGCGTTGCCGCTAATAATGTTGCCCAAGAAGTTCCGCCATTGGTAGAAAGTAAAACATCTACATTAGCACAGTTTACATTATTTGCAGTTGTTCCAGCTACATTCCATGTTACTGTTTGAGTAGAACCTCCAACATAAGACACGGCTGTGTTTGGAGAACTAACTGTAAAAGGTCCAGCAGTTGCGTTAACAGTAACAATCATATCGTCACTATTATTTGCAGGTCCTCCCGCATGATTGTCACGAACGGTAACTCTAAAGTTTAATGTTCTTGCCACAGAGGATAAAGCCTCAACTACAAGTTCTGTTCCTGCAGTTGTAGTTGCACCAGTAAGTACGGATGACATTTTAGGAAAATATCTTGTTGGTGAAGCAGAAGAATTATAAGATCTGAAGTCAACACCTGTTGTTTTAGTTGCACTCGGGGCTGCGGAAGTTGTTTGGTTATCCATTTCTTCCCAGTTGTAAGTAAGTGCATCTCCATTGGCATCAGTTCCGGTTGCCGTTAACATAAAAGGAGTGCTTTTAGGAACAGTATAATCCAATCCAGCACCTGCTGTTGGTACGGCATTTCCAGTTGCAGTGTTAACTGAACATGTTTTTGCTTTAATGTTATTTGTGATTTGTTGTATGCTTACAGCATGAAAAAAAGCATCGGAGTGTGGTTGCACATCAAGAGATGTAATTCCTGCATAGCCCATAATAGTTGATCCGGAACCTGGTTCCATCTGTACTCCTGTTCCTTCATTACTATGAGTGAAAGTATGGTTTCCTCCAAATTGATGTCCCATTTCGTGAGCTACATAATCAATGTCAAAATTATCACCCATTGGAATTCCATCAGCAGGAGAAGTGATACCACTACCTTTGGATCCATTTGTACAAATACAGCCTATACAGCCTGCATTTCCACCCCCACCTGTTGCGCCAAATAAATGGCCAATATCATAATTAGCTTCTCCAATTATAGAGGTTAGTGTTGATTGTAATTGCGCATTCCATTGCGACATACTAGCAGCAGCAGCATAAGGATCAGTAGCAGCACTTGTATAAATTACTAAATCTGTATTAGCTATTAAAACCATTCTTGAACCAAAATCTATTTCAAAAACTCCGTTTACACGAGTCATAGAAGCATTTATTGCGGCAAGTGCTAATGCTTTAGTACCACCAAAATACACAGTATATTCACCTGTACATGACATGGCTAAACGAAACGTTCTCATAAGGGCATCATCAGCATTCGGTCTTGCCAATGCCTGATTAATTTGAGGAGCAACTTCATCTATAACAGTACATTCAAAAGGTGTTAAACTCGCTTTTTTATCTGATTTTCTATAAACAGAATATGTAGTTAAATCTTGAGATATTGGCTCAATGAAAACCGCTGCTTTATCAGCACTTATAGTCATCGATTTAAATCCAAGTGGAGACACGCTGAAATAAACCGTTGAAGTTGGATTGTTGATGCCTGTGCCTATATAGGATTTAATTTCTGGATATCTAGCAGCTAAAGCTGGGTCCATAATAGAGTTTTCATAAATTTTGAAATTTTCTAATTTCCCATCAGCATTAGGTAAAGCTAGAGTAATTGTTGAATTTTTCGCATCTCTTTTAGGAGCATTTACCAAACTTTGTTTTAATCCGTTTAGATTTAAATCGAAAAGATTGTTTTCGGGTAATTGCATTCTGCTTTCAAGAGCAGTCATGTTAGCTTTTTTTGTAGTGGCTTGCCATAAGGACTTCCCTGATTGGGCAAAGGAAAAACTTGTAAATGCAAGTAATACAATAGAAAGTAGATGATTTTTCATAATTGTTATTTTTTAATATTAATTTAACTAAGCGCTCAAATATAA
>CAIMMM010000061.1 GCA_903842575.1 uncultured Bacteroidota bacterium
CTTTTTGCAGATTTGGCAATACAAAATCTTGTCGTCATCTGTATAGCGCTCTCGTAAATACGATTTTGCAGCTTTTTTAGTTTCGGTATTATCAATCGCAACACTGCGTTGACGCATTTCAGTTCGTTTCTCAGGTGCATCAGCAGCCGCTTCTTGAATTTTCCCCGCTCGACGTTCTGGATTTGATGAATAATCATCTTCGTAGTTTGGAATTGTTTGCTGGGGCAAGGTGGCATTTCGCATATCTTCAAGCGATTTACCTTGAGCTTTAGCGTCTTTTATTAGCTGTGCTGCTGCTTCCATTTCATCCAAAGATTCAAAGCCGCTTTCTTTTGCAAACATATCTCTTTGTTGATGCGCGGATGATTGTTGTTCTTTTTGTTTGCGAAAATTTTTGCCGAATTCAATAGCAGTTAATAAACCATTCCGATCATCAAAAATAAAATCATCAGGTAATTCATCACGAGTTACTGCCTGTGGCTTATGAAATTCACCCGATTTTGTTGGTATCCAATTGTAATTTTTTAGCTCTTGAATCAGGCTAGATTCAACTTCTGTTGTAGGATAGCTGCTGTTTATCCTAAAGCGTGCTTTTGCAACATGACTAGGTGCATGAATAACGAAATCCCAAACAAGTTTGCTTGCTAAAAAATTTTTATTTGTAGAGGCAGTAAAAAATAACTGTCTTGCATTTGAATCAAGTTCGTAATCCTCCGCAATAGAATAAGAAGACGTTAATTTAAACATACCTAACGGATTTTTTTGGTTATACCTCGCAGATTCCTGTGACTTCTTAATAAGTTTCAAATTGTGCATAACACCAATAGCCTTGAGAAAATCAACAAAGTCCTTCAGTTCGTCTTCATTTAATTTTTCTGCATATCCACCGTATATTTTGTATTTACCATGAATTTTAACTATTTCGTCTTCACCTAATCCTGTTTCGAGAATTGGATTATCCAAACAAATCTCTGTGACATTTCTCCAATAATTGCCACCATTTAAAACTCCTAACAAAAACCTAACAGGCTTAAAGAGATCATCCGCTTGTCGTTGATAATATGAACCCTCGGCGGCATTCCTTTTCCAGTAACTAACAAATTGTCGAATGTCATCGTAGTATTCATCAGTTATCTGTTTTGGCGGCGTTTTTTGATAAAATTGCAATCGTAATTCGATTACCGCTTTTTCATCAAAAGGTTTAACGCCAATTTTTTCTAAAAATTCCTCTGCGTTTTTGTCAATTTCTTTTTTATGACCATCTTTATTAGTAAATACTTCTTTTGAAAAACACTTACTTTTAACGATATTAACGCCTTCGGTAGAGATATTTTCATGCAATGGCGCAAAATAAGCGTTATTAGCTTTGACATGTTTTATTTCACCATTTTCTTCTACACGCACAAGTCTAAAATTCAAACTAGCCCAATCTGATTTATTTGGGACATCATTAAGCAAAGCATAAAAACGCATGAACCATTTATCTTCTTTTTGCTCAAACCAAGATTTAATAGTTTTTTCACGAATAGCATTAGCATCACTCCATTTTTGATCATCCCCTTCATAGATTTCAGCTGAATATGGCAACGGATGAAAAACAGCTAATAACTCCTCAAATTCCCATTTTTTAATATCCAAACTCTCAATAAAATTATCTTCGCGGCTATTTCGTTGTGGTGCGTTTGCTGCCCAATCAGCATCTTTTGCATATTCGCCATTTATGAGCAGTTTTAAATCAGAATCGCTAATTACATCGGAAATTTTGGATGAACCACGATAAAGAAAGCACCCTAAAAAATGCTTACTAAATTTTGTTGGCGTTAATTGACTATATTGGAATGCGTGAACAATCTTCTTGCGTATTGGCTCGTAAAATTCAGCTAATTCATCTTTGGGTGTTGGCAACACGGCTAAGAAACTCATGATTAACATTTCTTGGTCACGAATCGCAGTGAAGGATTCAACAATCAATTCGGCAAGATGGTCGCGTAATTGTTGGTTATCGTCGCAATCCCGCACACTGTCACGCGCTACTGTTGACGCGAATGGCGCATGAATATGAAAGCGTAGTTTTGAGGTTTCTTTTTCAGCAGGGAAATAAATAGAAACTTGTCC
>CAIMMM010000062.1 GCA_903842575.1 uncultured Bacteroidota bacterium
CTAAATATTTAAAGGAATATGAAAGCATCCCCAACAATGAAGATAAATATAAGGATGTTTATAAAGCCAGTGAAGCACTTAAAGCATATCCAGAGAGTAAGGCAATTTTTTTCTCAATAAAGCAATTAAAAAAGCAGGCAAACACTTATATGTATGTTAAAGATTCTTTAGATTATCCTAAAGCTTTAAAAATATATACAAAATTTGCGGAATTAGGAGATATACAAGCAAAAGCCGAATTAGGGAGAATTTATAGCAATGGTTTTGGTGTGGAAAAAAATTATATAAAGGCTTATGACTATTTCAAAGAGGCAGCAGACAAGGGAAATGCCGTTGGTCAAAATGGATTAGGAACTCTAATTATTTATGGTTTTGGTGGAGCAGAAAAAGACAATGCAAAGGGAATTTTATTATTTGAATTGGCAGCGAAACAAGGAAATGAAAAAGCAATATTTAATTTAGGCTATATGTTGAGTTCAGTATATTACAGATTTGAAGGAAACCCTTCTAAGTCTTTAGATTATATTCGTATTTCTGCAGATAGTGGAAATCTAGAAAGTCAGTATTATCTAGCAGAGATTTATTCTCAGGGTATATATATTCCACTTAATGTCACTGAATGCTTTAAATATTATCATTCTTCAGCAGATAATGGAAATTCATATGCTCAATTACGATTAGGATTTCTTTATTATGGTTGGTCTGGCCACCAGGATTTTGTTAAATCTATAAAATATTTACTCCTAGCCTATCAAAATGGAAAAGAGCAAAATAATGAATATATTATTTTGTGTTCTTCGTATTATCTAAATCTTGTATATAAAAAAGGGGGCTTTGGTATTAAAAAAGATAAAAAAGAAGCTGAAAAATGGTCAGGAAACTGGGTTGGTGATAGTCAATTTAAATTAAGAAACTAACGAATGAAAAAAATAATCCTACTAACTTTAATATTTTTAGCTTCATCTCAATTTGCCATTGCCCAACAAGCTATAGCAAAAATAAAGTATGAAGAAGCAGAAGAGGCTTTCTCTACTAATGATTTTAAAACTACCATTTTAAAACTAGATGAAGCTGAAACTTTGTTAAAAGCCACCAACCCTAGAATAATGTATTTGAAGATATTGGCACAGTCAAAAATAATTGAGAAAGCCCCTTTAAATGACTATAAAATATTAGAAAACACTAGGCAATTATGTGCTAAATATTTATTGGAATATGAAAGCATCCCCAACAATGAAGATAAATATAAGGATATTTATAAGGCCAATGAAGCACTTAAAGCATATCCAGAGAGTAAGGCAAAGTTCCAGTTGTTAGATACAATGCGTGCAAATGGCTTAAAGTACTTATACGAAAAAGAGTTTAAAGATTATACAAAAGCATTGGATTGCTTTACCGAATTAGCTAAGTTGGGCGACATTACAGCGAAGGCAGAATTGGGACGGATGTATTTTAGTGGTTTTGGCGTAACACAAGATTACAAGAAAGCGTATGCCTATTTTAAAGAAGCATCTGAAAAAGGGAACGCTATAGGGCAAAATGGTTTAGGATTATTCTATTTCGATGAAAAACTGATTAATGGATTAGACATTGCAATTGACCATAGCAAAGCAATAAAATTATTTGAATTGGCTGCAGAACAAAGAAATGACAAGGCTACATATAATCTAGGAAGAGTTTACTACTCAAGCAAGCAATTTAATGATTATAGCAAAGCATTAAATTATTTTAGTATGGCAGCAAAAAAAGGAAATACCAATGCTGACAATTATATTGGGATCATATATCTTAATGGTTTAGGGGTTACTGCAAATGCGAATGAAGCTTTATTGCATTTTAAATTAGCTGCTTCAGCAGACAATAATCATCTAAGTCAATATAATATTGGAATGATGTATTATATGGGATGTGGGGTTAAAAAAGACGATAGTGAAGCAGTGAAATATTTTCTTTTAGCAACAGATCATCAAGAAAATGGTGGAGCTGGATTTGATTATCAGCTAGGAATAATGTACTTAAAAGGATTTGGTGTTCCAAAAGATAAAAATAAAGCTGATATTTTGTTCCAAAAAGCGGCAATTAGTAATATTGGAGAACCAGAATATAATTTAGAAATTGAACGTTGGAAAAAATTGTTACTAATAAATAAATAATGAAAAAAATAATTCTACTTACATTTATCCTATTATTCTCTACTCAATTTGCCATTGCTCAACAAGCCATTGCCAAATTAAAATTTGAAGAAGCCGAAGAGGCTTTCTCTACTAATGATTTCGAAACTACTATTTCAAAATTAAATGAGATTGAAACTATCTTAAAAGGTAGCAATCCAAAAGTAATGTACTTAAAGATATTGGCACAGTCAAAAATCGTTGAAAAGAGCCCATTAAAGAATTATAAAACTCTTGAAAGCACAAGAAAATTGAGTGCCAAATACCTAGAAGATTATGAAAACGTGCCTAATAATGAAGATAAATACCGTGAGATTTATAATATTGATGAGTCATTAAAAAAATATCCTAAAAGCGAAACGGGTTTTGTTGATTATGCGGAATCACTTAAAACTTTAGGAGATAACAACTATTACGGCAAAGGAATTGCAGTAAATTTTGCTAAAGCTTTAAAATATTATATTGATGCAATAGAAGCAGGTAACACAAACCCTTTTGTTGAATTAGGAGACATTTATCTCAATGGCGGAAACGGCGTTGAAAGAAATGAAAAGAAAGCTTTGGAATACTATTTTAAGGCTTTGGAACTAAAAGATAAATATGCTCAAAATCAATTAGGACTAATGTACGCTCTAGGATTAGGGGTTCAATTAGATTATAATCTGGCTGCTCAATATTTTCAACAATCCGCCGAACAGGGTTATCCTGTAGGAGTGTATAATTTAGGATTAATGTATCATATGGGTATTGGAGTTAAACAGGATGATGTACTAGCCAAAAAAAAATATATTTTAGCAGCTGAAATGGGAGATTCAAGAGCAAAATACGCAGTGGGGTACATGTACTACCGTGCTGATTTTGATATAAAAAAAGATTATAATGAGGCTTTTATATTTATGTATTCCGCAGCAGAACTAGGCTTAAAAGTAGCCAATTCCTTTTTAGGTCATATGTATTATCATGGCTATGGTGTCAATAAAGATAAAAATAAAGCTCTTACTTATGGATATAGTGAGACTCATACACGAATATTTAGTCAGTTTCAGGAAAATCGGGGAAAGGATTATGACCAAAAGCATTTATATTATACAGATTTTCCCTCTCTAAGAAAAAAAGTGA
>CAIMMM010000063.1 GCA_903842575.1 uncultured Bacteroidota bacterium
AGAAGGAAATCAAGGTCCATATAAACTTCGAGGTGCTAATAACGAGCTTTATATTATTGTTTTGGCTGGAACCGAAAAAGTATATATTGATGGTCAATTGCAAAAACGAGGTCAGGAATATGATTATATCATTGATTACAATACCGCCGAACTTACTTTTATGCCTAAAAACATTGTCACCAAAGACAAACGTATTACAGTGGAATTTGAGTATTCGGATAAAAATTATTCACGCTCCATGTTTTTTGTTGGAGATGAATACGAAACCAAAAAGCTAAAAGTTAAATTGAATGTGTTCTCAGAACAAGATAGTAAAAACCAGCCAATTCAGCAGGATTTAACCATTGAACAAAAGCAATTTTTAGCAGATATTGGCGATTCTCTTGATATGGCTTTTGTTCCAAATGTTGATAGTGTTGCATTTACCAATAAGGAAGTTTTATACAAAAGAGTCGATACGCTGGTTGCAACTGTTTTATACGATTCTGTTTATGTTTATTCAAACAATGCAGACAGTGCGCATTATCGGTTAGGATTTTCTCTGGTTGGTCAGGGGAAAGGTGATTATGTTCAAATAAAAAGCAGTGCCAATGGAAAAGTTTTTCAGTGGATGGCACCTATCGCAGGAATTCGTCAGGGAAACTATATGCCTTATGTATTATTGGTTACACCTAAAAAGAAGCAGATGGTAACGCTTTCGGCAGAATACCAAATTACAAAAAAGACAATTGCTGCTGTTGAAATCGCCATGACGAATAACGACCTCAATACATTTTCAACCAAAAACAAAGAAGATAATTTGGGTTATGCTGGTAAATTTCGCCTCGAAAATGCCTTTCAGATAAACAAAAACGATTCTAACAAATGGATATTAACTTCTGGAATCCAACACGAATGGGTCAACAAACTTTTCAATCCAATAGAGCGCTATCGAGATGTTGAATTTGAAAGAAACTGGAATTTAACCAATGTCATTATTAATGAAGACGAAAACATCTCCGGACTGAATTTTAATTTGGCAAATTCCAAAACTGGAATTCTCAACTATCAGGCAAAGTCGTTTTATAAAGGAAATAAATACAATGCATTACAAAATGTTTTAAATGGAGATTTAAAGAAATTTGGTTTTCAATTAACCTTTGCGGGAAGTTATCTTAGTTCAAAAAGTTTGGTAAACAATACCGAATATTATAAACAAAAAGTCGCTTTGTCGAAAAGAATAAAATTTCTAATTATTGGTGCCAAAGAAGAACAGGAACGAAATTATATCAAAGATGTAAATAAAGACAGCTTACAAACTTCCAGCTTTGCTTTTGATGAATACGAAGCATTTGTGAGTAGTGCCGATACTGTCCTAAACAAATATTCACTCAATTATAAAAAGCGGTTCGATTATTCTCCATCAAAACATGGCTTTAATCTCGCAACTGTTGGCGAAACTTTTGGTTTAAATATCGGGCTTCTCAAAAACCCCAAAAACACAGTTGTTTTTACTGGTTCATATCGAAATTTAGCCATAAATGATACCAATTTGGTTTTGCTAAAGCCCGACCAGTCAGTTGCAGGAAGGATTGAATACAATGTGAAACTTTTTAAAAGCAGTGTTTCACTGAACACTTTTTACGAATTAAATTCCGGAATGGAAGTAAAAAA
>CAIMMM010000064.1 GCA_903842575.1 uncultured Bacteroidota bacterium
ATTAATTTTAATATCTTTATCAGCACCAACTCTTTGTATTAAACTTTCTTGTAACGCCCGTAATACTTTTGCTTGGGCGGACAGACTCATATCTCCTATTTCATCTAAGAAAATGGTGCCTCCGTCAGCCGCTTCAAATTTCCCAGCTCTGTCTTTTACTGCCGAAGTAAAGGCGCCTTTTACATGGCCAAACAACTCACTTTCTATCAATTCGGATGGAATAGCAGCACAGTTTACTTCGATTAAAGGAAAAGAAGCACGTTCGCTTTTTTCGTGTAATTGATGAGCAACAAGTTCTTTTCCAGTTCCGTTTGGTCCCGTAATTAAAACTCTCGCATCGGTTTGCGCCACTTTTTCCACCATGGCTTTAATTACATTTAAAGCTTCTGATTCACCAACCATTTCGTAATTCTTACTGACTTTTTTCTTTAGAATTTTATTTTCAACTACGAGTTGTTTTTTGTCTAAAGCGTTACGAACAGTATTTAATAGTCGGTTTAAATCGGGTGGTTTTGAAATATAATCAAAGGCTCCTAAACGCATCGTTTGTATAGCCGTTTCCATATCGCCATGACCAGAAATCATGACCATTGGAATTTCGGGTTTTATTTTTTTAACGGCTTCCAAAACTTCTACACCGTCCATTTTGGGCATTTTGATGTCACACAAAACCAAATCGTAATCGTTGTTTTTTATTTTTTCAAAACCTTGAATGCCATCTTCGGCATCTTCCACAATATAGGAATCGCTTTCTTCGGAAAGTATTTTGGTTAATACTCTTCGAATTGCGGCTTCGTCTTCTATGATTAATATTCTACTCATTTTTATGTGGATTTTATTCCGCTGCGCTCCATACAGTTCGGCTGCGCCTCGAGTGATTATTTGTTTATCTGGTTATTTGACATTTCGAATAACCGAATAACCACATTAACATTTTAATATTTAAGCCATTTATACAATTCTTTCCATGTTGGTTTTTTACCATACATTAATATTCCAACGCGATATATTTTTGCTGCAAACCATACTACTCCAAGGAAAGTAGTGAACAACAATGTCATAGAAATAACGATTTGCCACCAAGGTACACCAAAAGGAATTCGCATCATCATAACAATTGGCGAAGTTAAAGGTATCATAGAAAATATAGTTGCAACCGTACCATGCGGATCATTCATCACGGTGAAAAAACCGATATAAACCCCTAATATTAAAGGCATAATGATTGGCAAAAGAAATTGCTGCGAATCGGTTTCGTTATCAACAGCTGCGCCAATAGACGCATAAAAAGAACTGTATAAAAAGTACCCACCAATAAAATAAATAATAAATGAGATTAAGATGGTGGCAATTGGCAAATTCCATAATTCTTTGATGTACAATTGAATTGTTCCTGCCATTTCGGTTTGAGCTGTATGCACAACTTGCTCTTTAATTCCGGAGCTTGCGCCCATTTGCACGCCAAAAATTGTTGACATAACGAACATGGCGGTCAATCCCAGAATCGCCCAAATTATGAATTGTAATATTCCTGCTAATGAGGTACCGATGATTTTTCCCATCATCAATTGAAATGGTTTTACAGAGGAAATGATAATTTCGATAATCCGACTCGTTTTTTCTTCGATGACACTTCGCATGACCATATTGCCATAAATCACAATAAACATCATAATTAAATAGCCAAATAATCCTCCAATTCCTATTTTGATTTCGTTCAATCCTTTAAGGGCTTTTTCCCCAGAAGCCTTTGCTAAACTGATGGAAACATTGGCTTTGGCATTATGAATTGCCAGGGTATCCAAACTTGCTTTTTGAAAATTCGCTGCAGTTAATTTTTGGGCAATTATATCTTCCAAATCTTCAATAAACATTACACTTGGGCTATTGTTGGAAATATATTGAATTTTGTCTTGTAATACTTTAGAATCCTCCGATTTTGGAATTACCAAAAGTCCTTCATAACTTTCACTAATGATACTGTCTTTTAGAGTTTGCAACGAAACTGAAGTCAGATTTACATATTTATATTCTTCATTATTTTTAAATTCATTGTTAAACATCCCTGATTCATCATGGATGGCAATGGTTTTCATATCGGCTTTCATAGTGCTTAAATAGCCCACAAAAACACCTATTCCCACGAATAGTAACGGACTTAAAAAAGTCATTACAATGAATGATTTATTTCGGACTTTGGAAATAAATTCTCTTTTTATGATAAGTACTAATTTGCTCATTATTCAGTTACCGTTTTAATGAATATATCGTTTACGCTTGGAATTTTTTCGACAAAATGAGTGACTTGACCTCTTTGAATTAGAGTATTTAATAGTTCATTTGGCGTTGCTGTACCTAATTGAACTTCTAATTTTAATTCATCATTTAGTGATTTGAAATCGGTTTGAGACAATGTGAATTTTTGAGATAAGTCATACATCAAACCTTCAACGTTATTGGATAAAATTCCGACTTCGTAACTATTGGTCCGGAATTGTTTTTTCACATCACTCAATTTTCCTTCAATTAATTTATTGGATTTGTGAATAAGTGCTATATGATCACACATTTCTTCTACACTTTCCATTCGGTGTGTTGAAAATATAACCGAAGTACCTTGTTTGTTCAACTCGATGATTTCATCTTTAATTAAATTGGCATTTACTGGATCAAATCCGGAAAAAGGCTCGTCCAGAATTAGCAATTTTGGTTTGTGTAAAACCGTTACTACAAACTGGATTTTTTGGGCCATTCCTTTTGAAAGCTCTTGGATTTTTTTATTCCACCAACCTTGAATTTCTAATCGTTCAAACCAATAATCTAATTCTTTTTTAGCTTGTTGCTTGGTCAAACCCTTTAGTTGAGCGAGATATAAACATTGCTCTCCAACTTTCATATTCTTATACAAACCACGTTCTTCGGGCATATAACCTATATGTTGGATGTGTTTTGGTTGAAGTATTTCGCCATCCAAAATAATTTCACCACTATCGGGCATTGTGATTTGATTAATGATTCTAATTAAGGAAGTTTTTCCCGCTCCATTTGGGCCTAAAAGCCCATAAATACTTCCTTTTGGAACCGTTAAGGAAACGCTGTTAAGTGCTGTATAGTCGCCAAATTGTTTGATGACGTTTTTCACTTCAAGTATATTATCCATGCAAATTTATGATTTATTTCATCCTTTCGACCTTATAATCTCGGGGTGGCAAAGGTAAAGAATTAGTAGTGAAAAGGAATTATTATTACAAAAAAAACCCACCCTTATAATGTTTAAAAGACAAGGATGGGAAAAATTGCTATGAAAAAGAAATCACTTGTTTCCAAGTAACACTCAAATGTAATAAATTAATTTAAACTATGAAAACATATCTTTTACTTTTTCGAAAAAAGATTTATCACTCTTTTCCGGACTTGGAATAAAGTTTTCCTCATTTATTGCTTCTTCAAAGAATTGTTTCTGTTCTTTAGATAAAGTCTTTGGTGTCCAGACGTTTACATGCACTAACAAGTCGCCACTTCCATAACCATTTAAACTAGGAATCCCTTTACCTTTTAATCGTAAAATCTTTCCTGATTGTATTCCTTCTTCTAATTTAATTCTCACTTTTCCATTAACTGCTTCGATGTCTTTCGAAATTCCTAAGGCAGCTTCGGGGAAACTGATGTATAAATCATAGTGAAGATTTTCACCTTCACGTTTTAAAAATTCATGTTCTTGTTCTTCAATAGCAACAATCAAATCTCCAGGAACACCATTTCCTGGAGCATCATTTCCTTTGTTTGAAACTTTTAATTGCATGCCATCTACAACACCCGCAGGGATTTTTATAGAAACAGTTTCATCAAACATTATCATTCCCTGTGAATCGGCATCACTAGGTTTACTTTCAATAATTTGTCCCGAACCACCACAAGTTGGACATGTGGAAGCGGATTGCATTCTACCCAAAATAGTATTGGTAACTCTCAAAACTTGTCCTTGACCATTACAAGTTGAACAGGTTTTATATTTTACGCCTTGTGCTTGAATTTTTCGTTTTACTTTAACTTTTTTCTCAACACCATTGGCAATTTCTTCTAAAGTTAATTTCACTTTTATGCGAAGATTGCTTCCTTTTGTACGACGTTGACCACCACTGTTACCACCAAAACCGCCACCGCCGCCAAAGGCACTTCCAAAAATATCTCCAAACTGACTGAAGATATCATCCATATTCATGCCGCCACCGCTATAGCCACCACCGCCACCATTATCAAAAGCTTGGTGACCATATTGATCATATTTAGCTTTCTTTTGTGGATCACTTAAAACTTCGTAGGCCTCTGCTGCAGTTTTGAAGTTTTCTTCAGCTTGAGCATTTCCAGGGTTTTTGTCAGGATGAAATTCTATTGCTTTTTTTCTGTAGGCCTTTTTTATTTCAGCTTCAGAGGCATTTTTAGAAATTCCTAATATTTCGTAAAAATCTTTTTTCATTTTTTTATTAAGAATTTAATTTCCAATTACTACTTTCGGAAAACGGATTATTTTGTCTCCCAACTTGTATCCTTTTTCAATTACATCTACAATTTTTCCTTTTAAATTTGGGGATGGAGCAGGAATTTGAGTAATTGCTTCCGCAAAATCGGCATTAAAAATATCACCAATTTTAACTTCAACTTCCTCCAATCCTTTTGAAATTAGAGTGTTTCTTAATTTCTCTTGAATAAGTTCTACCCCTTGAATTAAGATATTGTCATCTGTTTTTTTAATTTCTGTCAAAGCTCTATCAAAGTCATCCATCACGGGCAACAAGGCTTGCAAAACTTCTTGGTTGGCAGTTTTAAACAATTCCATTCTTTCTTTGGCAGTTCTTCTTTTGTAATTTTCGAACTCAGCAAAAAGACGCAAAAATTTATCTTTTTCTACAGCCATATCCTTAGTTAATTGCTCTTCTAAACTTAATTCTTCAACTATTAGCTGTTCTCCATTTGCATTATTCTCTAAAGTTGCATCGTCTAATTCTTTGTCTATTTCTGTATTCTCAGTAGTCATTTTGCTTGTATTTTTGAATATTTTTTTAAACATTTTAATTTTTTCTAGAATTGCAAAAGTATTGCCATTTGTTTAAAAATGTCAAATTGTCACGCTTTTTTATTAAAAAAAATAAATAGCCTATAAAAAAAATAAAAAATTTAA
>CAIMMM010000065.1 GCA_903842575.1 uncultured Bacteroidota bacterium
GACATTAACAACCTGCTTGGCAAACCGATTTGGCTTTGCTTTGCTGTAATCAAACTGATATTCGGGTAATAAATCTTCAGTTTCTGTGGTCACGTTCATAATTTTTCACCTCAGTAGTTGTTGCAGGTCTGGCACTAATGATTCGGATTGCATCAGCACGTTCCGTGAAAGAAATCACAAGCAACCTTTGTGCATTTGATGTTCCGATGACTAACTCTCTTTGCTCTCCAATTGAGTTCCAAACATCATCGAAAATGTTAGCCAATCCGTCATCAAACACCGTTTTAGCTTCTTCAAAATCAACGCCATATTTCTTTAAATTACTTGCTGCTTTAACATCATCCCATTCAAATTTCATCACTGATTCCATCTTTAAAACAGCTCAAATTTTACCACACCCTCCAACATGAAAAACCCCCACCCTTTTTTGCAAAGGAATGAGGGTTTTGTTTAGCGTTCTTTACAAGACTAACAAATTTTCAGTTGCATCGGTGTGAATAACATTGCCGCTACGTTGCAACACAAAAAACCACGATTTAATGCTGCTTCCTTCGCTTCATCGTAAAAGTTAAAAGAAGCAATTGCGCCATAAAGTTTGTAATCTTTATACAATGGATAGAGCGTTTTAAAATTTCTCATCTTATGTTCGAGTTTATCAATATCTTTTTCATGTGCTTTGTATTTCACTTCCACAATACCAACTGCTTCGCCGTTAGTCATTACAATATCGTATTCTTCTTGCGTTTTACCACGATGTTTAAAATCATTTTTGGCAATATCATCAAAATGGATACTGCCCAAGTGTGGATCATCAAGCAAACTATTGACAAAAAACTCTTCAGCTACTACACCTTGATTTTTTCCAATTCCATCCAGCATATCACCAATACGACTTAGTTTTTCATCGGTTTTTTGCATTTGAGCATCCAATCTATCTGATTTAATTGCCAAACTGGCTACCAATTCTTTCAATTCTTCATCTGTCATTTGCTTCTCCAAGAAAATTCAATTGTTGCCACAATTCTACCACACCCTCCAACATGAAAAACCTCCACCCTGCCGAAGCATGATGAGGGCTTTGTTTACAGCTTCAAGCAACAGCCGCCTGCCTGAAATCTTTCTGCGACATTGAATCAATTTGAACCTCAAATCGATTCCGAAAATCCTTTTTTAAAACTAAATCATTTGGTGATGGTAAAAAGTCTTTTACTATTCTAACCTTAACGTCATCACTCAAAAAATCATCACTGTAAATTATTTTCTTTTTCATAAATTTTTCTCCCCTTTCGCCAATAATACGAATACGATTGCGACGATAAGTAAATCGAACCGTCAAAATGCCTGAACCTTCTTTGTTTTTACCCAAACAATAAAATCGTGGCTCAATGTCACTATGATTAACATCTTCAAAAATCACCCTATCTGAATCTAAAAAAGCATACTGAGCATCAACAAATGAAACATGATGCTTATCTTGGTTTTCGACATTTTTATCGTTATCCCACTCAAAATTTGAATCCATTCCCTTCGCTCTGATTTTTATTGAACATCACAAACGTCTCACAAAATTAAACTGTTTGAATTTTATCATTTTCTCTATTGTAAAGCCCACAACAAAAAAGCCCACTC
>CAIMMM010000066.1 GCA_903842575.1 uncultured Bacteroidota bacterium
TAACCTTTATTGTTTATTGAAAAAGCAAATAAGCTTCCATTATATTCCATTCCGTAATTAGCAGGAGGAAATAGCCCCATAAATATGGAAAAAAGATTATTCGACGTTTGGTCTTTTGCCACCCAAGTATTTGAAGCCACATCGTACATTCTGGTGGCGAAATTCATCACCTGAATTAAATAAACCTGATTGTTGATTGTAAAAGACAAATCTTGCCAGCCTGCAGTTAAACCTGAATAGGCTTTCTGAGTATAAATATTTGAAACGGGATCGTATTCCCAGGCTTTAATGCTGTCGCCTCTGTTTAATAAATAAGCTTTATTATTTACAATGCCAGGATTGGAAACCCAGTTTTTGGGAGAATTTGAGTTTTTTAAAATCCATTGGGCATTTCCACTAAAACATAGGAAAATAAAAGAGAATAGTAAAAAAAGATTTTTCTTCATAAGAGATCAATTAAAATAAAGCGTAAAAAACTAAAACAGTATTTTCTGTTTAATATTTACTCCAATTCCTTCCAATTGGATAAAATAAATTCCTTTTGGAAATTCATTAACAGAATAAGTTTTAGATTCACCAGCGATGAAAAGGATATTTTTTTCAGCAAGAACCAATCTGCCTGTAATATCATATAAACTAAATCCAAGTGGATAGAGAACATCAGCTCCAGAAAAAATACTCAATGCTCCATTCTGAAAAGATATTGAAATTAATTCCTGAGGAGATTCGTTAATAGCAGAAAGGATTTTAGAATAGGTAAACTTTCCGTCAAAATCAACCTGTTTAAGTCGGAAATAGTTTTTTCCAAAATAAAGGTGTTCAACATTAAATTTATAATTGAGGACTTGGTTGCTGTTTCCAGCGCCTTTAATACTGCCAATTTTTTCGAATTCAAAACCATCTTTACTTTGCTCAATATCAAAATAATTATTATTTGTTTCGCTTAGAGTTTGCCATTGCAATTGAATATTATTGTTGCCCAAATCAACAATTTTGAAATTATTTAATTCTACAGGCAAAGGCAAAACTGTTGGGAAATAGCTAATTTGAGCATAACATGCATCACTTGGGGCCGCCAAAGTTCCGGGAGCTGCATCAAATGGAATACACATAACTCTATAATGATGATTTAGCGGATTTGAACCAAAATTTATGGTAACGTTAACGGTTCCTTGTCCTGAAACAATGCAAGGATCGGTACCATTTGGACAGGCTGCTTCAAAAATAACAGGAGGCGTTGCATCTAAATCCCTGATCATCCATTTATAATAAGTTGCAAGCGGCGTGGGAGTAGGATCAATGGAATAATTATAATCAATGTTCGCAGCAGGACTTGCTTCTCCAGTAATTGCACCACCATTGGTTGAGCTGATATTACAATTCCGACAAAATACTTTCAAATTATCGACACCTTCAATAGGACTGGTGCAAGAACCACCTCTGGATAGTCGAATTTTTATATTAGCAGCTGAAGGCACAGAATAACTGGCAAAATGCCATAAACCATCAGGGAAATAATAATTGACAGGTTGCTGAACCCAGGTATAGCCTTGCCCAATGCTGGTATATAAATCTGGTGCGTTCAAATCATAAGATTCATCAAAAGTATAGGCGTAATTTCCAGCGGTGCAGGGATACTTTGCCATATAAGCAAATTTGATTTCTGCGGCAGCACAGGCAGAAGTATTTAATTCTTTGGTAATAATCTGAGATGAAACTCCTGCCCCACAAAATTCGAATCCGGTATAAAAGGCCGCAAAATAATCAGCCCAAACGCCTGAATGGTTTCCAGTTCCATTAGAGCCACCATTCCATAAATAAGTATAGGCTGAAGAAGAGGTTTTATAAGAATGATAAGGAATTTGAATCCCAGCTGTGGAATAATTAAATCCCGTAGTTACAGGGCCATACCATTTATTTGTTGTGAAATTTTCGGTATAGGTTGTAGCACCAACAATATTAGGAACAGTTACTGTAGCCGGGCCTAAATCATCAATAACTAAGTTGTCAATAGAAATCCAATTGCCTGATGTTGCAGCTGGAAAATAAAGAAGAACAGCAATTTTTTGTCCTCCAGACACATGACTTTCAAGGTTTAAAGTTTGCGAGGTACAACCGCTGTTTGCAGCAGCAGAAGTATTTGGCGTAATTGTTCCCCATAAAACCCAGCCATTGTTATTTGGATTTAAGCGATCCCATGAACAAGCCCCTGTTACTAAATAATAAACTTGAATGGTTCCAGCAGCAGCATTAACTCTTCGTGAATCAAAAGTTAAGCGAATACCATTTCCTTGGGGAACATTAATGGTATTGGTTTCAATATAGGCATTAGAGGAAGAAGTATAGTATACA
>CAIMMM010000067.1 GCA_903842575.1 uncultured Bacteroidota bacterium
TCAACCAACAACCAACAACTTAATTCATGAAAGTAGTAGTAACAGGTGGTTTAGGTTTTATAGGCTCTCATACTGTAGTGGAATTGCAAAACGAAGGTTTTGAAGTTATAGCTATAGATAATCTTTCCAATTCTTCTGAGGATGTTTTGGACGGAATCTATAATATTACTGGAAAAAAGCCGCTTTTTGAGAAAATGGATTTGCGTGATAAAAGTTCCGTTCAAAATTTCTTTAAAAAATATAATGATGTTGTTGGTGTAATTCATTTTGCTGCTTCAAAAGCTGTTGGCGAAAGTGTGGAAAACCCTTTGTTATATTATGAGAATAATATTAATGCTTTGGTTTATGTTTTGCAAGAACTCAAAGAATTGCCCATTGCCAACTTTATTTTTAGCTCGTCTTGTACTGTTTATGGTCAAGCCGAAGAAATACCAATTCCCGAAGATGCCTCCATTCAAATAGCAATGTCTCCTTATGGAAACACTAAGCAAATTGGAGAAGAAATCATAAATGATGTTGCCAAAGTAACCAATATTAACTCAATATTGTTGCGGTATTTTAATCCAATTGGATCACATCCGAGCGCTGAAATAGGGGAATTACCACTTGGAGTTCCTCAAAATTTAGTGCCATTTATTACACAAACTGCTATTGGATTACGTGAAAAATTAGCTGTTTACGGAAATGATTACCCAACCCCAGATGGCACAGCCATTCGAGATTACATTCATGTGGTTGATTTAGCAAAAGCACACGTTCTAGCTTTACAGCGATTGTTGCATAAAAAGAATCAGGAGAAAGTGGAAGTTTTCAACCTTGGAACGGGTACTGGAAGTTCTGTTCTAGATGTTATTACAGCTTTCGAAAAAATATCGGGGCAAAAATTGAACTATCAAATTGTGGGTAGAAGAAAAGGGGATATTGCTTCCGCTTATGCCAATACAAATAAAGCGAATAAAGTTCTAGGCTGGAAAGCACAATCCAATTTAGAAGATAGTTTGGCAAGTGCTTGGAAATGGGAAAAGAAAATTAGAAATAAATGATGGTTTGCAAAACTAAAAAATGATCCAAAAAACCGATTTCAAATTATTGTTTTGCTTATTTACTGTTGGGATTGTTTGGGGAACAACTTATTTTGGAATTCGTGTTGCTGTTGAAACCATTCCGCCTTGGTACATTACTTCGATTAGGCAAGGGATAGCAGCAATAATTATCATGGTTATTTTACTTTATAAAAAGCAATTATCTTGGATTGGCTGGGCAAATTTCAAACTTCAATTCATTCCTGCTGTTTTAATGATTGTTTTAGCCAATGGTTTTACCACTATTGCCGAACAAACACTCCCAAGTGGATTAACTTCTATAATGAGTGCTTTATCGCCAGTAGTAATTTTTATTGGTAGTATTTTATTTGGATTGCAAAAGCCTAGTATTAAGGGGTTTGTTGGTGTAGCACTTGGTTTTTTGGGTGTTGTTTTTATTTTTAAAGATGGGTTAGGCGCTATACTAGATCCTAATTATATAATTGGTGTACTTTTTTTAAGTATAGCTATTTTAGCATGGTCTTCTGGAACAATTTACTCCAAAAAGCATATCCATAAATCCAATAATATTGCCCTAAATTTGTTTTATCAATTTTCTATAGCCGCCATTATTCAATTTGTTTTGGCAATTATCTTTTCGCCAAATGCAAATCTGAATGATTGGAGTTCAAGAAGTATTCTTGCGATGTTGTATCTTGCTGTTTTTGGTTCCGTATTAGCTTTCTTTTGTTATTTATACGCGCTTAAAAGAGTAACCGCTGTTCAGGTTTCTATTTTGAATTACATCAATACCATTATAGCTGTGTTTCTGGGTTGGTTATTTCTTGATGAAGTTATTACCTCTGATTTTATTATTGCAACGGGATTAATAATTGCGGGCGTTTTTATTATTAATTATAAGAAAAAAGAAAAGTTAGATCAATAACTTTCTAACTAATTTTTAGTTTAAGATTTCACTATTTTTTTTACCATACATGTTTTTTCTCCTTTAATAATTATAAAATAAATTCCATTTTCAAATTCTGTAATTGAAAAATTCTTTGCCAATTTATTATTTTGGATGCTTGTAGTTCCCTTTTTTATAATTTGTCCGGTAATGTTGGTCAAAGTAAATTCGTAATCTCCATTTTCAATAGTATCACTACTCAATATAAATTCATTATTTGTTGGGTTGGGATACAATTTTAAATTAGTAGAATTAGAATTTTCTGAAATCCCTAAAGAATGAACAATAGTAAATTGTTTGGAGCATGTTACTCCATTATATGTTGCATCAAATGTATAGGTTCCATCAATAGTAGGTAAGACTTTTGAAAATCCGACATAACTTGTCTTATAGTAGGTTGGCATCGGGAAATTCCAACTATTACTGTTAAAGATGGTTCCATTTGGATTTAAAATTCTCATGGATAAGTTACCGTTAACGGGAATGTCTCTTAAAAATAAATAAAATTTTGCATATCCAGCCGTTAAACCCGGTCCTTGAAAGGGGACTAAAAAAGTATCACTCTCTGTTAGAATATCACTATTTGGACAATTAGCGAATGTAATGTCCGTTGTGTTTACAGAAACTTTCATAATAGTTGGTTCAGTATGTGGTCGCTGAGATGCCCACCAAGAAGTAGCATTTAAAGTATTACAAGTTCCCGAAAAAGGATCTTTATAGCTTGCACTAGTGCTTCCTATTCGTGCTTCAAAATGCAAGTGCGGACCTGATGAGCTCCCCGAACTTCCAACAATTCCTAAATATTCGCCAGCAACAACCGTTTGTCCAACTATTTTAGAAGTAACTGAACCCGACTTCATGTGCCAATACAAAGCATAAGATCCATCGGCATGTTGAATAGTAATTGAATTTGCAATAAGACCACTGCCAACGCCTACACAATTTCTATCAAAATTTCCATCGGCTCTTTGAATAATGGTGCCTGCGGCGGCCGCAATTACTTCCATTTGATTGTTGTCCATTTTATAAAAACTATAAGGCCAAACAGCAATATCTGTTCCCGTATGTCCATCATAGGTATTGGCTTCACAATTGTAATCTTGAATCGCTGTTGTAGCGGTATTTTGATCAACATAGGCACCTATAAAATGGTAACTACATTGAGAAAAACCCGTTTTTGGTTTTAAAGGCCAAATGAAAGAAGTAGTCAGCGTATTTCGATTAGCAGTATTTTCTAATCCTAACTTTTTCAAATTATCACTAACTTCTTTGTCTAATAGAGCATACTCTTCAGAAGTGATACATGGATTTTGAGCATCGTTTTTGGCAAATGGATATTCACCAACATCAACTTTATAATCAACGAGTTTTATTTGGGCTTGCCCCTGGATTACTAAAAAAAAGAGAACAATATATCCTCCAATTCTAATTGTTTTTAAGACATTTTTCATAACGCAGTAGTCTGGTTATCAAACAAATGTATGTAAAAAATCTTCACAAACATTTGTTTATGAAGATTTTATTTTAAAACAATAATTTGTAAAAGCGCTTACGCTGAAATCGTTTCTATCTCTTTATTAATTTTATTTACCAATCCAACTAACACTTTTCCTGGTCCAACTTCTGTAAAACTCGTTGCGCCATCTTGTATCATTTGCTGAACGGATTGTGTCCATCTTACAGGTGCTGTTAATTGTATAATTAGATTTTTCTTAATCTCATTAGCGTCAGATACAGCTCTCGCCGTTACATTTTGATACACCGGGCAAATAGGTTTTGAAAAAGTAGTAGCTTCAATAGCTGCCGCCAATTCTTCTCTTGCTGGTTCCATCATGGGTGAGTGAAAGGCACCACCAACAGGTAAAATCAAAGCGCGTTTTGCTCCCGCTTCTTTCATCGCTTCACAGGCTTTTTCTACTGCAGAATATTCTCCCGAAATAACCAATTGTCCCGGACAATTATAATTTGCTGCCACAACAATTCCATCTATTGATGCACAAATGTCTTCTACAATTGCATCGTCTAAATTTAAAACGGCAGCCATTGTAGACGGTTTGATTTCACATGCTTTTTGCATAGCAATTGCACGTTGCGAAACTAATTTCAAGCCATCTTCAAAGGATAAAGCGCCATTGGCCACTAATGCAGAAAATTCACCCAATGAATGTCCCGCCACCATTTCTGGTTGGAAATCCTCTAAGGTTTTTGCCAAAATCACCGAATGCAGAAAAACTGCCGGTTGTGTCACTTTGGTTTCTTTTAATTCCTCAGCCGTTCCTTCAAACATAATGTCTGTGATTCGGAAGCCTAAAATATCGTTGGCTTTTTCGAAAAGCGATTTTGCCAATGCTGAATTTTCATATAAGTCTTTCCCCATTCCGGTAAATTGCGCCCCTTGTCCTGGGAATATGTATGCTTTCATCTTAAAGAAATTTTAATAAGTTTTTGTAAAAATATAGTTTTTAAAATTATTATTGTGCCATTGGAACTTCCATTAATAATACTTCTGTATCGGCTGTAGCTTCAAATGTTATTTTTTCAAAATCAATAATACCGAAACCATCCCGTTGTTCTAATTCCTGACCGTCAACTTTCACACTTCCTTTAATTACAAAAATGTATAATCCGTTACCTTCTTTTTTGCGATTGTAATCCAAAGTAGTTCCTTTATCCAAATTACCCATGTGAAACCATGCGTCTTGATGGACCCAGACCCCTGCATCATTGGCATTAGGAGAAAGAATTTGTTGTAATTTATTGTGACGATCTGTGGTGTCTAAAGTAATTTGCTGGTAGCGTGGTTCTACATTTTTCACTTTCGGGAATACCCATATTTGCAACAAATTAGTTCTTTTATCATGATTCGGATTAAACTCTGAGTGTTGAATTCCGGTGCCGGCGCTCATGACTTGAACATCTCCAAATTTAATCAACTCTGTATTGCCCATGCTGTCTTTATGTGCCAAATCACCTTCCAATGGAATGGTGATAATTTCCATATTATCGTGCGGATGTGTCCCAAATCCCATTCCTGAAGCAATGATGTCATCGTTTAAAACGCGCAATACACCAAACTGTTCCCGGCTTGGGTCATAGTAACTGGCGAAACTAAAAGTATGGTGGGCGTTTAACCAACCGTGGTTGGCATGTCCACGAGTGTTGGCTTTGTGTAAAACTGTATTCATAATGTATAAATTTACGATGATGGAAAATGGTGTGATACCTTAAATTTAGATTAAAAAAAAGCCCCAAGAAAACTTGAGGCATTATATGCTTTTAAGCTAGTGCTTCTTTAATTCTTCGCATGGCTTCCGTTAGTATTTCTTCGCTTGTGGCATATGAAAAACGGATACAATTTGGATTTCCAAAAGCGTCTCCAGTTACCGTTGCCACATTGGCTTCACCAAGTAAATACATCGAAAAATCATCTGCATTGTTGATTTTGGTTCCTTTTAAAGTTTTGCCGAAAAAGGATGAAACATCAGGGAAAACATAAAATGCGCCTTCGGGAACATTGAGTTTTAAACCTGGAATCGCATTGATTAATCCAACCACTAAATTCCTTCTGCTTTTAAATGCGGCAACCATTTCATGAAGCACGGTTGGATCAGCTTCAACTGCTGTTATGGTTGCTCTTTGTGCAATTGAATTGGCTCCAGAGGTTACTTGTCCTTGCATTTTGGTGCAGGCTTTGGCAAGAAATTCTGGTGCGCCAATGTAACCAATTCTCCAACCTGTCATGGCAAATGCTTTCGCAACTCCGTTGACAGTAACTGTTCTTTCGAACATGCCAGGAATGGAAGCAATACTACAAAAGGTTCCCGAAAAATTGATATGTTCGTATATTTCGTCGGAAACGATATAGATATTGGGATGTTTTTCTAAAACTTTGGCCAATGCCGTCAATTCCTCTCGATTATAGACAGAACCACTAGGATTACATGGAGAGCTGTACCAAATCATTTTGGTTTTTGGCGTAATGGCTTTTTCTAATTGCTCGGGTGTGATTTTGAAATCGCTTTCTACCGAAGTAGGAACTTCAACGGGAATTCCACCTGACATTTTGATAATTTCAAAATAGGAAACCCAATAGGGAGCTGGTAGAATTACTTCATCGCCATCATTCAACATGCATTGAGCGATGTTGTATAAAGATTGTTTGGCACCAGTAGAAACTACAATGTTGGCAGGTTTATAATCCAGATTGTTATCTCTTTTAAATTTCCTGCAAATGGCTTCTTTCAATTCTATATAACCATCAACAGGAGAATAGGTTGAATAATTTTCATCTATAGCTTTTTTGGCCGCTTCTTTAATAAAATCAGGGGTGTTAAAATCAGGTTCGCCTAAACTTAAACTGATAATATCTTTTCCTTGGGCTTTTAATTCTCTGGCCAATGCTGCCATTGCCAAAGTTTGTGAAGTTGATAATTTGTTAATCCTGTCCGATAATGGGTTCATTGGAGAGTTGTAATTTATGGATTGTTATGCTAATTGAGGTTTTTGTCCTAAATCCTTTAGATGTTTGTAATGGGCAATGACGGCACTACGCATTGTTTTAAATTCATGGTAAGGCAAGTTGCATTCTTGAGCAGTTTTCTTAACTATTTCCGCAATTTTTCCATAATGAACATGGCTAATATGAGGGTATAAATGGTGCTCAATTTGATGATTTAATCCGCCAGTGAACCAATTTATAATTTTGTTTTTTGGGGCAAAATTTGCGGTAGTATATAATTGGTGTATTGCCCAAGTATTTTCCATTTCTCCTTTTTCATTTGGAACTGGATTTGCAGTTTCCTCAACAACATGTGCCAATTGAAATACAATACTCAATATTAAACCAGCTGCATAATGCATAACGAAGAAACCCAATAAAACTTTCCACCAAGTAACCCCCAAAATCATAGGTAAAACAATCCAAATCATCGCGTAAATGACTTTGGTAATTACCAAAACAGTCCATAATCTTGTTGGGCTTTGCGGTTCGCCATATGACAACTTTCTTTTTAAATAGGCTCTCATTTGTTTAAAATCAGTCGTAAGAGACCAATTGAAAGTTAGCAAACCATATAAAAAGAAAGAATAATAATGTTGAAATTTATGAAAACGAAACCATTCAGCATTTTGAGTAAAACGGATAATTCTTCCCGCCTCTAAATCTTCATCATGACCTAAAATGTTGGTGTAGGTATGGTGCAAAACATTGTGTTGTACTTGCCAGTTATAAACGTTTCCAGCCAAAACATAGATACTCCCACCCATGAATTTATTGATCCATGATTTTGAAGAATACGCACCGTGATTTCCGTCATGCATTACGTTCATTCCAATTCCAGCCATTCCAATTCCCATTAAAACATTTAATAAGAGTTGAAGCCAAATAGACATTTCAAGCGTTAAAATTAAAAAGTATGGCGTAAGAAATAGCGAAAACAGGATGATGGTTTTCAAGTGAATTTTCCAGTTTCCAGTTTTAGGAATGTTGTTATCTTTAAAATAATTGTTAACTCTAGAATTTAAGGTTTTGAAAAATTTTAATTTATCTTCTTTTGCAAAAGTTGGAGCGGTATTTATCATATTGAGTCTAAATAAGGGCCAAAGGTAATTATTATAAATTTTTCTTTCACAAAATTGCGATAAATATTTCAACACTAAAACATTACTTTTGTTAAAAAAACAAGGTATGGAAGAAATTCTAAAGTATTTCCCTGATTTAACTGACCATCAAATACTACAGTTCCAAAAGATGGAGGCTTTATACTATGAATGGAATGCTAAAATCAATGTGATTTCCCGAAAAGACATTGACGAATTGTATACGAAACATGTATTGCATTCTTTAGCAATTGCCAAAATCCAACCTTTTGAACCAGGAACTTATGTCCTTGATGTTGGTACTGGTGGTGGTTTCCCCGGAATCCCTCTAGCTATTCTTTTTCCCGAAACACGTTTTTATTTGATTGATGTAATTTTGAAGAAAATCAATGTAGTAAAAGCTGTTGCGGAAATTTTGGAGTTGAAAAATGTAAAAGCGGAACAAATGCGTGCCGAAAATGTAAAAGGCGATTATGATTTTATTGTGAGCCGTGCTGTAACCAATATGCCTGATTTTGTTTCCTGGATAAAAGACAAAATCAAAAAGCAAAACAAACACGAATTGTCAAATGGAATTCTTTATTTAAAGGGTGGCGATTTAACCGAAGAATTGGCCTCTTTTCCAAAAGCTACAGAATATAATATTTCAGAATTTTTTGAAAATGAATTCTTTGAAACCAAAAAAGTGGTGCATTTGCCTTTAAAATTTAAAGCTTAAACCATTGGATTCGTTTTTTTAATTCTTCACTATTTTCTTTGATACACTTCCATTGTCATTGCTAATCGAGACAAGAAAAACGCCTTTTGTCAACAAAATAGGTATTTCAAAAACGCCTTGAATACTTATGTTTTTTGTTTGATAAATTATTTTTCCTAATATGTCAGTAACAATTATAGTAGCATTATCAATGGGATATTGAGAATTAATTTCAATCGAATTTTCTATTGGATTTTTTATCCAAATTGATGCAAATACATTTTTTGTAGTACTTAGAATAATGCTATCAAACTTTTCTAATGAAATATCTGTTTGATTAATTGAAGCAAGAGGGAAAACAGAGACAGAGGTTGTACTTCTAAAAATAGGATTAGTTGTGCCTAAAATCGAATCATAATAGCTATAGGAAGTTTGGTTTATTGTTCCAACATTTGATAGAATACCCCAATTCATAGAAATATTTAAAACTGTTTTTATTCGGGTAACATTTCCAGAATAGGCACCAGATCCAAAATCATTTAGAGATAATGTTCCATAGGCATCAACAGTTGTTACTAATGTTCCAGAGAAAGTTCCTGAATAGGTAGTGTAAACATAGTTCCCCGCGACATTGTCATTATTAGAAAAACCATAATTCATAGGGAAAGCACCAAGAGTAGCATTGTTGGTGTTAAAATTTGCTGTTAACCCAGAGTTTATAAATCCTGTGAAAGAAAACACATTGGAGAGTAATTTGGTATATGTTTTAGAAGTAGAAAGAGCAGCATTAATAGTGCTGTTGGAGACCATTACTGTTGTAGTCCCAGGATATGTTGAAGTTTCTGCTGTTGTAGGTGAAACATTGGTATGGATTGAAGTGCCTAAAGCAATTAACTGATCAAAATTCCATATTTGATTGGCGCCACTCGGACCGTGATTGATTGGATTAGCAGTGGTGGCAAGACTGAACGAGGACATGTTTTCGCCGTAAAAAGCACTTATTGGATTTTGACTAAAAGAAATTAAGGATGTAAAAAACAATAAAAAAAGTAATTTTATTTTCATAATTTGAAATTTAAATAGCCGTCGAATATACAAAAAAATCCTGTTCTGTAAAATAAAAAAAAAGTTCAACCATTTCTGAATGAACTTTTTATAAGTTTTAAGTTGTTAACTACTCTCCTAAAAACGGATAACGATAATCTTCTGGAGTTACAAAAGTTTCCTTGATGGTTCTTGGAGAAACCCAACGCAATAAATTTTGTGCAGAACCTGCTTTGTCATTGGTTCCTGAAGCCCTTGCCCCACCAAAAGGTTGCATTCCAACAACAGCTCCCGTTGGTTTGTCGTTAACATAAAAATTTCCAGCGGCATTTTGTAAAGTAATAGTAGCTTCTTCAATTGCATATCGGTCTTGACTGAAAACGGCACCAGTTAAAGCATATTCCGAAGTGGAATCTACCAACTTTAAAGTCTCTGCCCATTTGGCATCTTCATACACATAGAGGGTCATTACAGGTCCGAAAAGTTCGGTTTCCATGGTGGTATAATGTGGATTTGTAGTCACAATGATAGTTGGTTCTATAAAGTATCCTACGGATTTGTCGTAATTTCCACCAACGATAATTTCGGCATCCGCATCTTTTTTGGCTTGATCTATAAAACGTGCCAGCTTATCAAATGAACCTTCGTGAATAACAGCTGTGATAAAGTTGCCAAAATCTTCAGGAGAACCCATTTTCATGGATTTTACATCGGTAATCAATTGCGATTTTATAGCACTCCAAAGGCTTTGTGGAATATAGGCTCTTGATGCAGCAGAACATTTTTGACCTTGAAATTCAAAAGCACCACGAACAATTCCTGTAACTACTTGTTTCACATTGGCTGATGGATGGGCAAGAATAAAATCTTTACCGCCAGTTTCTCCAACAATTCTTGGATAGGTTTTATAATTGTGAATATTATTTCCGATTTTTTTCCAGATTTCTTTGAATACAAATGTGGAACCTGTGTAATGAATTCCTGCAAAATCAGGACTGGCAAAAATGGTATCAGATATCATTATTGGATCCCCAAAAACAACATTGATAACACCATCAGGTAAGCCTGCTTCTTTAAAAATATCAATAATTATTTTTGCAGAAAATACTTGACTATCACTTGGTTTCCAGACTACAACATTACCCATCATAGCAGCACTTGCAGGAAGATTGGCGGCAATTGCCGTGAAATTAAAAGGAGTTATAGCATATACAAATCCTTCCAATGGACGGTATTCCAATCGGTTCCAAACATCAGAATTGGAGGAAGGTTGGTCGTTATAAATTTGTGTCATGAACGCCACATTATAACGCAAGAAGTCAATCAGTTCACACGAAGCATCAATTTCTGCTTGAAAAATATTTTTGGATTGGGCAATCATGGTTGCAGCATTGATACGCGCACGATAAGGTCCGGCAATAAGTTCGGCAGCTTTTAAAAAGATAGCCGCGCGTTGTTCCCAAGCCATGTTTGACCATTTTGTTCTGTTTGCCAATGCATTGGAAATTGCTTTTTCAACATGTGCTTTTTCAGCCAAATGATATTGTCCAACTACATGTTGATGATCATGTGGCGCGGTCATATTTCGTGTGTTCCCAGTGCGGATTTCTTCACTGCCAATATAGTTTGGAACATCTATTCTTTCATTCCACATTTTTTTATAGGCAGCCAATACAGCTTCTTTTTCGGGAGAATTTGGCGCATATGATTTTACGGGTTCATTAATCGCTTTTGGTACGTGAAAAAATCCTTTTAACATAGTTCTATTTATTTAGCTTCACTCAGTTCGGGTATTTCCCTTGAGAGAATATTAGAGAATTATAGTTGTTTAATAATACAATTTTTCGCATTATTAAATGTTGCACAAAAGTACAAAGGAAAATTTAAAATTTGGGAAATGAAATGGTATTAATTCAATGCAAAAGGAGCGCTCAATCTAAAAGAAGGAACAATAACGCGGAATTTTTTTGTAGAAGTAAAATTGATCATATTAAAATAACCGCTCATCGCCCCAAAAGGAGAGGAAAGTAAACATCCGGAACTATAGGAGTGTATTTCTCCCGGTTTTAAAACGGGTTTTTTTCCAATAATACCTTCGCCGTCTACAGTTTCTAGGTCATTTAACGAATCGAAAATCTCCCAATGACGAGAGGTTAACTGCACAGAGTCTTTACTGTGATTTTCAATTGTAATTTCATAACTAAAGGCAAAATGGATTTTATGATTTTTGAAGTATGTCCCTTCAAAACTCGTCAAAACCGAAATTTTTATACCTTGTGTTATTTGAGAAACCATAAGATTAATTTAATTTATGCAGTCAAATTTACAAAAAAATAGCAATTGGAATGAATATCTAATGTTAAATTCTTAATTGGTAATATTAATAGAACTCGCAATTCCTTGCCCAATAATTCTATCATAACGTTGATTATTTTCCCTATAATACACCAAAACAATATAATTATTTTCGGTTTCAAAGAAATTGCCATCAATAGCATTTTCTTCATCTAATTTTTTATTTGAGTCCGAAATGGCGTATTGATAATTGGTAAATCCTTGTTTAATCATTATTGCTTTTTCATATACTCCAAGTTGCGTATTATACTCCATTTTATTGTCGTTACTAATGTCATAGTTATTAAACATTCCTGTCACATAGATGTCTTTTTTCCCAAAATAGGTTGGTGCAGAAAGTGTAAAAAACACCCAACTATAATCGGCTTCAATTTCATTTCTTTCGGCGCCAATGTTATTTACAACAAAGCTTCCATTTATATCAGGAAAATAGGTATATGTTTTGTTTGCTCTAGCTTCTGCCGTATAAAGATGAGCATTGTAAATACCACCTTGAGAATCAACAGATTTTATATTGTTATTAGCCGCTCGAATGTCTTTATTTTCAAAAAAAAGAAATTCGTTTCCCGCCCAAAATTGTGTTTCCCCATCGTATTTATAAATCAAATCGTTGCCAATTGTATACTGAGGTTTAATGTTTGTAATAGCATTGTCAAATCTCCCATTCTGCATTAACATTACTTTGACATTTTGAAGGGGACTTTGAAAATTAATTGTTGCTGACCTTATTGCAAAATCTATATTGTGTTTTTGATTTCGTACATTTAAATTCCGAGCAGTTTTTACTTGAACGGGAACCGTAACAAGTTCTTCATACAAAATAAACTTTCTAGTAAAAACAACTTCCTTCTCGTCATTTAATATTTTAATAACATAATTACCGCTAACACGAAGTTGGGTCAAACGGTTAGGAAATGAAATTCTATAATGAGAGTAAATCTGAAGCGAATTTATCGAATTTGTATAGTCTTGAATTCTTTGGTCATCAAAGCCATTTAGGTATTCATTTTTAGATAATTGAGAGGGTTTCCAATCGTAATCACAAAAAGTGATGGTATAATAATAATTAGCTTCATTGCCATATAAATCGTCAAATTGTAATTGAAATGAATCACCCAATCGGAACACTGGAATCGAATTTTGCCCGTTTTGTACAAAAGTTACCGTTCTAATATTATAAGGTGGATTTATTTCTTTTTCTTCTTGCGCATTGGAAACACTTGAAACTACGAGAAAACAAAACGTAAATAAGATGTTTTTTAACATAATTTAAAATTTCAGAATGGTAAATATACTAAATTTTATGAGCTAGAATTATGTCAAGGATTAATTTCTATTTAAAACAGACTGGAATAATTTCGCCTTTTGCCAAACAATATTTTTCAACGAGTTCGGCAGAAATTTTTGCTGTATAATCTTCTTCAACAACTCTAAAACCAATGCTTCTCAATTTGTCAAAATAATCTCTTCCGTAAATCCGAACATGATCGTATTGTCCGAAAATTTTGGCGCGTTCTTTTTGATCTACTATCAAGTCATCCGCATAAGTTGTGGCTCTGGATAAATCTTGTGGAATTTGCAGAATTGCCATTCCTCCTGGCTTTAGAACTCTATACAATTCTTGCATAGCTTTAGAGTCATTTGGAATGTGTTCCAAGACATGATTGCAAAGGATGATATCATATTGATTGTCTTCAAAAGGCAAATCACATATGTCTGCTTTTACATCGGCCAAAGGCGAAAGCAAATCGGTTGTGGTATACTCTAAATTCTTTTGATTTCTAAACAATTTATAAAAGGCTTGTTCGGGGGCAAAATGCAATACTTTTTTCTTTTCTTTAGAGGTAAAAAAATCAGTTTCATTCTGTAAATACAGCCATAATAAACGATGCCTTTCAAGAGATAAAGTGCTTGGAGATAATACATTATTTCTTTGATTACCATAGCCATAAGGCAAAAACATTCGGAAATTTTTCCCGTCAATGGGATCGGTAAAGGTATTCCCTTTTAATAATAAAGCTAAAATGGGTTTTGCTACATAGCTCAATCGAATTAAAAGAGGACGTGGTATAGTATTCAGAATAAATTTGAATATTTTTTTCATTATAAAATTAAAGGTAGTTTTCTAAATTCATCTTCTTCATTGCTCACAATTCCTAATGCTTTATAGATGTAAGCAAAAGTGGAAAGTATTTCTGGTTTTCCATCAATCAAAGCAACATCGTGTTCGAAATGCGCACTTGGTTTTCCATCCGCAGTTAAAATCGTCCAACCATCTTTTAGTTGTTTGATGTTTTTCGTTCCCATATTGATCATAGGTTCTATAGCTACAACCATTCCTTCTATAAACAGTTTGCCACGACCCCTTTTGCCGTAGTTGGGCATTTCTGGATCTTCGTGCATTTTCGTCCCCAAACCATGACCCACCAATTCACGAACCACACCATATCCATTACTTTCGCAATATTTTTGGATGGCACTACCCACATCTTCCACACGGTTTCCAATTTTAAATTCTCGGATACCAATGTATAAACTCTCTTTCGTAATTTGCAATAACTTCTTGGTTTCCGGAGCAACTTCTCCAATCTCAAAAGAATAGGCGTGATCCCCATAATAATTATTTTTCAAAACACCACAATCCACCGAAATTACATCGCCACTTTCTAAGGGAATATTATTTGGAATACCATGAACTACTTGCGCATTGGGACTCACACATAGTGTGTTTGGGAAATCATACAAGCCTTTAAAACCTGGAATTCCTCCATGGTCTCTAATAAATTCTTCGGCTAATTTATCGATATGTAATGTTGTTACGCCGGGAACCATTTCCTTGGCAATAATTCCTAAAGTTTTAGACACAAGAAGTGCACTTTCGCGCATTAATTCAATTTGTTCTCTTGTTTTTGGGATAATCATAAATTGGTAATTTAGAGATGGCAAAAATAGGTATTTTTAAATTGTTTTTTTTGAGAATTTTAATGATATGAGTTTTATCATATTTATTAAATCCATATTTTATTAAATTTGTCCTAAAATTATTAGGTATGAGTAAATATGTAACAGCCCAAGAAGCAGTTAAAGTTGTAAAATCTGGGGATAGAGTTTATCTTCAAGCAGCTGCTGCTGCACCCACCGTTTTAGCAAATGCATTAACAGAGAGAGCCTCTGAATTAAGAAATGTAGAAATATGTCACTTGCACGTAGAGGGTGAAGCACGATATGCTAATCCCGAATTAGCAGAAAGTTTTCATGTAAATTCTTTTTTTATTGGACCTAATGTTCGTCATACTTTAAAAGCAGGAAATGGTTCTTATACGCCAGTTTTTTTAAGTGAGTTGCCTTATTTATTTCGTAAAAACGTGTTGCCTTTAGATGTTGTTTTTATTCACGTGTCACCACCAGACATTCATGGATATTGTTCGCTTGGCGTTTCAGTTGAAGCAACCGTTGCTGCTATCGAAAACGCAAAAATTGTTATTGCACAAGTCAATCCCAATATGCCAAGAACTTTTGGGGACGGTATTTTGCACGTTTCAGAAATTGATTATTTAGTAGAAGTTAACGTGCCTATTTATGGTCATGATGTGGTCCCGTTTACCATAGAGGAAGAAAAAATAGGGGAATATGTTGCGTCTTTAATAGAAGATAGAAGCACCTTGCAAATGGGGATTGGTTCTATACCCAATGCTGCATTAAGCAAATTAATCCATCATAAAGATTTAGGGTTACATACTGAAATGTTTTCGGATGGTGTTATAGACTTAATCGAAAATGATGTGATTAATTGTAATTATAAAGGGACCTTACGAGGACGCGTTTTAGCCACTTTTTTAATGGGATCTAAGCGATTGTACGATTATGTCAATGACAATCCTTTTATCGAAATGAAAGAATCATCCATGGTAAATGATACGGCACGAATTCGTAAAAATCCAAAAATGGTTGCTATAAATTCGGCAATAGAAGTAGATGTTACTGGTCAGGTTTGCGCGGATTCTATTGGTCCAAGAATGTATTCTGGTGTTGGAGGTCAAATGGATTTTATTCGTGGCGCATCCTTAAGTGAGGGAGGAAAAGCGATTATTGCTTTGCCTTCTATCACCAAAAAAGGAGACAGTAGAATCGTTCCTTATTTAAAACAAGGAGCAGGTGTCGTAACTACACGTTCACATGTGCAATACATTATTACAGAATATGGAATTGCCGATTTGTATGGAAAAACGTTAAAGCAACGCGTTAACGAATTGGTAAAAATTGCACATCCTAATCATCAGGAAAGCATTGAAAAAGGATATTATACTATGTTTAACAATTCGTAAAAATGATATTATAACAAGGATTTTCCGGTCATCACTTCCGGTTTGTCAATACCCATTAATGCTAAAATAGTAGGAGCAAGGTCGCCTAAGACGCCATTGTGAATTGATTTTAAATCTTTATCCACTAATATAATAGGAACGGGATTGGTTGTATGGGCCGTATTTGGTGAGCCGTCTGGATTAATCATCGTTTCACAATTACCATGATCCGCTATGACAATGGTGGTGTAATTATTTTCCAAAGCAGTAGTAATTACTTTTTCGACACATTTGTCAACGGCTTCACAGGCTTTAACTGCCGCCGCCATAATTCCAGTGTGACCCACCATATCTCCATTGGCAAAGTTTAAACACACAAAATCAACTTCCCCTTTTTCGAGTTCAGGAACTAAAGCATCTGTGAGTTCAAAAGCACTCATTTCGGGTTGTAAATCGTAGGTGGCTACCTTTGGAGAATTTCGTAAAATACGAGTTTCACCATTAAACGGAATTTCTCTCCCTCCCGAAAAGAAGAAGGTTACGTGTGGATATTTCTCTGTTTCAGCGATACGGATTTGCTTTTTATTGGCTTTTTCTAATACTTCGCCGAGGGTTTCGGTAATGTTGTCTTTGTTGTAAACCACTTTTACATTTTGATACGTTTCATCATAATTGGTGAGCGTAACGTAATATAGATTCAATTTATGCATATTGTATTCGTGGAAGTCTTTTTGTGAAAGCACTTCGGTTAATTCTCTCCCTCTATCAGTTCTGAAATTAAAGAAAATTACAACGTCATTATCTTCAATTGTGGCTAATGGTTTATTGGTAGTGTCAACAATAATTATTGGATTAATGAATTCATCAGTGACATTGTTTTGATAACTTTCTTCGACACCTTTAACAGCATTTACTGTGTATTTCCCTTTTCCGTTAACCAATAAATCATAGGCAAGTTTAATCCTCTCCCATCGTTTATCTCGGTCCATGGCGTAGTATCTACCAACAACTGAAGCTATCTTTACAGTTGTTTTTGCGATATAATTCTCTAAATCTTCAATGTATTTTTTCCCCGATTTTGGGTCCACATCACGACCGTCGGTAAAAGCATGAACAAAAACTTTTTGCAATCCAAATTGCTGAGTTATATCAATCAAACCTCGTAAATGGGAGGTGTGTGAATGAACGCCGCCATCAGAAACTAATCCAAGAAGATGAAGGTTTACATTGTTGTCTTTGGCATACTGAAAAGCATTAATTAAAACTTGTTCATTTCGTAGCGTATTGTTTTGAACCGCCAAGTTTATCTTTGCCAAATCTTGATACACAATTCGTCCTGCGCCAAGATTCATATGGCCCACTTCAGAATTACCCATTTGTCCTTCAGGCAAACCCACGTTTAAACCATCTGTTCGCAATTGAGCATTAGGATAATTTTTATACAAGGAATTTATAAAAGGGACATCAGCATTGTCAATAGCCGACACTTTTGGATCGGGAGATTTTCCCCAACCATCAAGAATCATGAGGATTACTTTTTTGTTCATCGAGAATTATTTGGAACAAAGATAATCCTATTTTTTAGTAATTAAAAACGGGTTCTAGTTTTTGGAGCTGTAAATGAATTTATAACTCGAGAATTTTTTAAGGAGTTATAATCTATAAAATAACGTAAGCTAATGGAAAAAATGTGGGTCAAATTTTGATTGTCAATAGCATCTTTTAAGTTGGTGTCATAATTTCTGCTGAATTCTCCAGTAAAAAGAGCGGAATTATTTCTATACAATATAGAGATTTGGCTTCCTGGTGCAAACCACCAAGAATAGGATAAATCTAGATTCCAAGAATTAAAATCAAAATCTTTATTGGTTGCATAAGTGAAATTTTCTATTAGCGTTCCATCCTCTTGCAAAGTAAAAAAATTGTGGTTAGTTACATAGGACCAATAATGACGAACGGCTAAATTGAAATTCATTTTATTGTTGACACTATATTTCCCTTCTAAGGAATTGGTGTAGGTAATTCTGTCTCTTCGGGCAAAAATTGTATTGTTGGCGGCATCAAAATCGACAAAGCCCATATTTTTATTTTGTCTAAAAAAATTCAAACTATAAACCAATGATAAACGATCGCTAAATCGGTATCTTGGGCTAAGTGAGAAGCCATAATTCACTCTTTCTTTTTCATTTACAATGGTATAAGAAGGATTAAAATCTAAAGCAAATTTTCTATTATAATTGGAAGAATAATAGAACCAGGCGCCATAATTTTCGGGATAAGTTACATATTTTGAATTATCGACAGAACGGGGTTCGTAAAAATCATAGATTTCATGAGGCCGTACATTGATTCCGAAGCCATAATAATCATTATTTAAAACGGTAGAATTAATATTTACATTTAAATTCAACCCCTGAATTCTATCCGTTTTATTATCAAATTCGGTGTAGGTGTTAAAGCCTAAATAAAAAGTATTGAATGTCTTACTTGGCTTTAAAAGCCTATAGCTTGCATTTCCATAAATGGAATGATAATGCGTTGTAAAATTAATTCCCAAATCATTATTGTCAAAATCATCGGATACATATTGTCCGCCAAAACCGTAGCGGTATTTACCACTGTTTTTGGCAAAATGCAATGATGTATTGTAGCCATTTTTATTTTCTAAATCACCCGTATTGTTTATAAAACTGTATTTATAATCTCCTGAAAGATTATAGGTGTTTTTCTTGGTATTCAAATTGAAAACCATAGCAGAAACATTGGCGTCTCTAAAATCTCCATTTCGGGTAACGTTAGTATTTACAAGTGCTACAGATGAATTTTTATTAAATCGCTGGTCCAATACAAATACATTATAGTTGGTTAATGGCGATAAAGTAGCTAGGCGGGATTCGTTGGTATTCGTATTGGTGATACGAACACTTGTTTTTTCTGTAACTGCATTCAGTACGCCAATTCCTAGTCCGCTTTTTGTTCTTCCGGAAATTTTTAGTGCATTGATTAGTTTTATGCTGCTGGGATATTCATCAATAGTCTCGTTGGATGCCGTTTCAATGCCCGGACTTTCTCCAATTCTTCTGGAATAAAGCAAATCTCCTTTGTTAAACAAGTCGGTTCCTTCAGTAAAAAAGGGTCTGTTTTCGCTGAATTGTTGTTCAAATGCGCTTAAATTTAATTCAACGCTGTCAAATTTTGTTTGTCCAAAATCGGGAATCAATATTGCATCTAATGTAAAAGCATCATTGATACCGTATTTAATATCCAAACCACCTTTGAGGTCTCCTTTAGCTTTTTGTGACTTACTGCCGGTTAAATAAAATGAGGAATAAGGAATTAGAAATAAACGGGTTGGTGTTATGATATTTTCAATTCCTTCAAGGATTCCTGCTTGAGTACTTTCATTACTGATTTTATTGTCAAGTAAACTCCAAGTATATTTTGAATTGTCCCGTTTAATTTCTCTATAAAAATTTAGACCCCAAGTTTGTTTTTTTTCGGTTGAAAAGCGCAAAGCCGCATAGGGAATTTTCATTTCTACTTGCCAACCAAAATCAGTGATCTCCGTTTTGGCATCCCAAATGGCATCCCATGAATAATCTTCGTTATTGGATTCGGTATAAACCAAATCTATTTGTACGCCGGATGCACTTACAAAAAAGCGAAATTCCTGTTGCCCATCGTTATAGCCATTTAGTAAAATCCCAAAATGATCAGCGGTACCAAAATTATCTCTTGTGGTTAGTTCTTTTAAAATTTTATTGGGTTCATTATCATAGAGTTTTGCCGCAATATAAATAGCTTCATTTGAGTAGGCTATTTTTACTTCCGTTCTTCTTTCTTGAGAAATTGGTTTTCCATTCTCGGGTTCAATCATGAAAAAATTAGTTGCAACCTCCGCTTTTTTCCATGCTTCGTCATCGAATTTCCCGTCAATGGTGATTTTATCGGAAGTAAATTTTGTTAGTAAAGATTTCTTTTGAGCATTAGTCAAAGAAAAAAAAAGGAGGAAAATAAGTAAAAAGACGCAGGGTTTTTGAGTCATTTGTGAATAAATAGGTAAACAAAATTAATTATTAAATTGACATATACAACAATAAATATGAATTTGATTCTCATATTTACAGTATTAATTAAAGTATTTTATCCTATTTTTTTCTTAAATATTATGAATCAGTGTTTTTTAATTGTATGTTTGTTATACCAAGTCTAACTCTTAAACCTAACATAATCAATGGTATATAAGTTTTTTCCTGTCTTTGTGTTCTCTATGCTTTCATTATTACCGAATGAATCTAAAGTGACTCAACACAAATTAGTTGCCTATACAACTACAACTTTAGAAATGAAAGTTGAAAGTGTTTATCATTCGTTAAACGCTAACCATTTTATTTTGCCAAAGTTTGACTGTTTTTCAAATGCACTTACCGGATACTATCAATTAAAAGAGAGCGGATTAATTGAAAAAGAATTATTGACCGTTATTGACTTTAGTTTGTCTTCGAACCTCAAACGCCTTTGGGTAATAGATTTGTCAACAAATACAGTTCTTTTTCAATCACTTGTTGCTCATGGAAGAAATACAGGAGAAGAATTTGCGACCAGTTTTTCTAATTTGGCAGAATCCTATAAAAGTAGTTTAGGATTTTATGCAACGGGGGAAATTTATAATGGGAAACACGGAAAATCTTTGAAATTAGACGGCCTTGAAAAAGGAGTAAATGATAACGCCAGAGAAAGAGCTGTTGTAATTCACGGCGCCGATTATGTTTCACAATCTTTTATTAAAGGAAATAAAAGACTAGGAAGAAGTCAAGGTTGTCCTGCTATCCCTGTAGAATTGAATGAAAAAATTATTAATGTAATAAAGAATAAATCCTGTTTATTTATTTATCACCCCTCTAGAAATCAACAAGTAGTTAAAAAACTAATCTCTTAGTTTTTTATACATAAGATAATGCGTTCCGACGTCTTTAATTTCAAAGGTGTCCCCGATAATTTTGTAATTTAGTTTTTCATAAAACCCAACCGCTTTTATTCTTGCATTAAACCAGATTAAGGATCCTTTTTGACTTGATGTGTAGTTTTCACAATACGTTATTAATTTTTGTCCCAATCCTTGTTTTTGAAAATTTTCCAATATAGCCATTCCTCGAAATTGAAATGAATTTGTATCGTCAAATTGGGCATGACAATTTTTAAAGATTGAAATTACTCCAATTAGATTTTCAGATTCAAAAATCCCAAAATGCTTTGTCGTATCCAAATCATCACCTTCAAAACAACAACTATCTATAGGTTTTCCAGCTCTAAGTACAGGATGTCTAACGGGAAAAGTGGCAAGAGAAGTGATTTCTTTAATATGCATTAAATTTTAGTTTAAATTTTGGTAAGATGAAAGTATAACTTTTTCATATTAAAAGCATTATCAACTAGGAATCTTTTTTACTTGATGAAAAAAAATTTTTTTAATAAAAAATTTGCTTCAAAGGAAACTTATTCTTTATATTTGCACCTCCAATGCGAAAGTAGCTCAGTTGGTAGAGCTCCAGCCTTCCAAGCTGGTTGTCGCGAGTTCGAGCCTCGTCTTTCGCTCTAAACCTCAAACGAAAGTTTGGGGTTTTTTGTTTTATAAATAAGCCAAATCAGTTTCAGGGAATAACTCTTCAGGTAATTGATGTTTTGTAAAAAGGCGTGCTGTTAAAGTTCCTTTCAAAATTATTTTTTCACCAGTAACTTCTAGCCAACTTCCTTCTCGCAATCCTAATACTGGGATGGAATTAAAGGCATGAAATTCTTTAATTCGAGTTTCTCGGGATTCACCCATATGTTTGGACTGTAAATCCGCATCCAAATAATGTGGGTTTAAATTAAAGGGAATGAGTCCCAAAGTTTTGAAACTTGGCGGATAAACAATTGGCATGTCATTGGTGGTTTGCATCGTTAATCCTGTTATGTTGCTTCCTGCACTTGAACCTAGATATGGAGTGCCATTTTCTACAACCTTGGCAATAACATCCATAACTTTGTTATTATATAATTCAGTGACTAACAAAAAAGTATTCCCTCCGCCGGTAAAAATGCCTGTAGCATTTTGAACGGCTTCAATAGGATTCTCAAATTCATGCAGCCCATTTACCTTCTTATTTATTTTACCGAAAACCGTCCGTACTTTATCGGTGTATTCTTCATGAGAAATACCTCCTGGTCTGGCGTAAGGAATAAAAAGAATGGTGTCGCAATTTTTGAAATGTATTTCCAAAGTGGGCAGCAAATACTCCAAATAGGCTCCTTCATGGAGTGTTGAGGTGCTTGCAATTAGTATTTTTTTCATGAGGCTTTCATATAGTGTTCAAAAGTAAAAGATTTTCTCAAGAATACAATTACTAATGCAATGATAAATTAACATACTTTTACCAAGTCATTAGTAATTAATTTGGAAAGAGTTAAGATAATTTTACCAAATCATAGACACGCCATGAAACCAATTTTTTGTGCTTCCATATTTTTAATTATTTTCTCAAATTTTGGTTGGGCACAAATTTCAAATCCCAAAATTCTTAAAGGCAAAATAATTTCCAACGCTATAGATTTGGAAGGAATATATGTTGTTAATATTAAAAGGGATGCGTCAACATCAACAGAAAAAGGAGGTTATTTTAACATACAAGCTAAAGTTGGAGACACTTTAATGTTTTCTGCCCTACAATTCGAAGGAAAAAAAGTAGTTTTAATCGAGAATGATTTTAGCAGCAATCTCTTTTTTGTAAAATTGGAAACTATGGTAAATCTATTAGAGGAAGTAAATATTATTCGTTACAATCATATTAATGCCGTTTCATTAGGTATAATTCCTGCGGGTCAAAAACATTATACACCAGCAGAAAGAAAAGTAAGGGCGGCTGGAACCCTCCATTGGTATAGCCCGTTATTAATTCCTTTAGGAGGAATGAGTGTTGATGGAATGATAAATTCCATAAGCGGAAAGACTGCAATGTTGAAAAAAGAGGTAGAAGTTGAAAAGAAAGAGTTTGTGCTTCAAAAAATAGAATCTATGTTTGAGCGCGATTTTTTCATAGAAAAACTTAAAATACCTTCTGAATATGTTAATGGATTTTGGTATTATGCTGCTGAGGATAAAAAATTTGTAAATGCCTTGAAGGATAAGAACAAAGCCATGGCGACCTTTGTTTTAGGTGGATTAGCAACTCAATATTTAGAAACAATAAAGACAGATAAATAATTTTTTTTATTTTTATTTTTAAAATTCAATTAAAAAATATAGTTCAAAACAAGTAACTTTGCGTTTCAGAAATTAAAAGAAGAATAGTATGTTTGGAATTGGTGGAGGAGAATTGATATTTATTTTATTCATTGCTTTGATGCTTTTCGGGTCTGACAAAATTCCCGACATTGCCAGAACAATGGGTAAAGCAATGGCTCAATTGAAAAATGCTACAAATGATATTAAAAGCGAAATTCAAAAAGGCTCAGAAGCCAATGGAATAGGGACGTCATTAAAAGAACTCACAAGCACTTTCACTACGGAAGTAGAAAAAGTAAAAGAAAGTTTAGATACAAATATAACTGCTCCTTTAGAAAAATCAAATCTAGATATAGAAGAAATCACAGGACCTATCAAAAGACAATTGTAATGCTTGAAAAAATTATAGGTTTAGACAAGAAAGTGTTTGTTTTTTTGAATGGATTAGGCTCGGAACCTTTTGATGGTTTGTGGTTAATCATTACCAAACAGCTTTATTGGACGCCTTTCTTTCTTTTGATTTTCTATCTTTTATTTAAAAAAATTGGTTGGAAAAATCTTTTTATAGTAATAGGATTTATCGCGGTTTTGATTTTGGTTTGTGATCAAACCGCCAACCTTTTCAAAAATGCTTTTCAGCGATTACGACCTTGTAATGACCCAGCAATTAAAGATATTATCCGGGTTGTAAAATCAAGTCCTTCCTTTAGTTTCTTTTCGGGACATGCAGCCAACTCGATGGCAACAACCGTTTTTGTATTTTTCCTTTTCAAAAAGCATTATAAATATGCCTTTTTATTATTTCTGTTCCCGTTAATTTTCGCGTACAGTAGAATTTATTTGGGCTTGCATTTTCCAATAGATATTCTAACAGGTTATACAATTGGTGCTGCTTATGGCTTTCTTTTTTACAAACTATTGGGCTGGTTCAACAAGAAATACAATTGGGGATTGTAATATTTACAAAACTCTCGAAACCGTTAATCCATCACGAATAGGCAGCAAAACCGTTTCTACTCTAGGGTCATTTTTCAAAAGCTGATTGTATTCGATTAGGATTTTCGTGGTCAAATCATTTTCTTTCACGTCTTCCAATACTTTTCCACTCCACAAAACATTATCCGAAAGTATGATGCCGCCCTTATTCATCATGGGAACGATAAGATGAAAATAATGGATATAGTTTTCTTTGTCAGCATCAATAAACACCAAATCAAATTTGGAATCCAAAGTTGGAATAATGTCTAAAGCTTCGCCGAGATGTTGGTGAATTTGGTTTCCCCAAACCGACTTGTCGAAATACTTTCTTTGAAAATCTACCAATTCTTCCTTGATGTCAATAGTATGTAAAACACCATTTTTCTGCATTCCTTCACACAAACATAAAGCTGAATAACCGGTATACGTCCCGATTTCCAAAATGCTTGCTGGCCGAATTAATTTGGATAACATACTCAAAACTCTGCCCTGAAAATGCCCACTCAACATTCGGGGTTGTAGTACTTTTCGATAGGTTTCCCGGTTCAATTGCACCAATAATTCGGGTTCGTTTTGGGAATGTTGCTCTATGTAATCTTCTAGTTCTTGAGAAATGAAATGCATGATTAGTTGTTGTCAAAGGTGTTGATTAAAAAGGTATCGAAATTTTCAAAATTCGTTTCGTCAATATTATAAAGTACCATTCGATAAATTTTTTTATTTTTTTCTCCTATTAAATGGTAGCTGGTAAAAAAGGCGTTTTTATTATATCGAGAAGGCATCTTTACTTTATATAAACTAAAATTTTTGACTTTATTAATTTGTGATGAAATGATTTCTCCATTAACTTTTTTAACTATTCTAAAGTAGTTTTTACTAAATGCTTCAAAACCCCAATTTCCTGTGAATAATCTATGGAATTCGGGGTCAAATATTCCAATCTCTAATATTGCATTGTTCTCATCCACAAAAACTGGGCAGTGAGTAATTAAGCGCTCATCTTTGTATTTTGCATGGTTAAAGTCATACCATTTACCTGTTAATTTTATTTTGTTACCACCATATAAATTAACATATGTAAAGTTGTTGATTGAGTCAATAGATACCATGCTTGTTACGTTACCGATGCCTAATTTTTCGGTTTGTTCAACAACAACATAATCACTTTGTCCAAAACAAAATTTAAAACTAATTATGAAAAGTATAAGCAAGAAATTTTTCATGTTAAGTTCTAATTTATTGTAAATATACCAATTAAGAAATCTTCGATGGATGTATATTGGTTGGGATCAAAATTGTATATAGCAATTCTATAATATTTTTTGTTATTTATCCCCATCAATTCAATTCTCCGTTTATCATATTCTATCACTTCATATATGTAATAGGATGCTTTTATATCTGATTTTATAATCGTGTATTTAATATTTTTGTTTTTCCAAAAAGTAGCATACTCATTGAAATTTTCAATTAATATATCTTTATCGGATTTATTTTTCCACTCGAATTTGTCATATTCCCTAATCCAAAGTTCCAAAAGAGTTCCCAATTCATTTTCAACCTGAGGACAATGACTAATGTAATATTCACTTCCAAGATTTCTATTGCTATCTTTCCATTTACCCTTTATTCTAAGGTCATTAAAATTAGATAAATCCCTTACATAAGTAATATCATTTACAACATCGTATTTTCTGCAAACTTTATCTTCTTCTCCAAAACCGTTCATTGGTTTTACCGACTTGCAACTTAAAAGCAGCAAGCACATAATAACAAGATAACATATCCTTTTTTTCATTTCATAAATGTATAGAATAAAAGTATGTTTCTTCTTTAAATCCTTAAAATAAAATACAAGACAAATCAATTCCACAAATTGTTTTTACCTTTGCGCCATGGAAATTGAGAAAAAAGACATTCGCTCCTTATCTAAAGAGCAACTTCGGGATTTTTTTGTGGCTAACGGCGACAAAGCTTTTCGGGGCAATCAAGTCTTTGAATGGCTGTGGAGTAAAGCATCACACAATTTTGAAGACATGACCAATGTTTCCAAAGAAACAAGGTTGATGCTGGAAACCAATTTTGTTATCAATCACATCAAGGTGGATACGATGCAGCGCAGTGAAGACGGAACGGTGAAAAATGCGGTTCGTTTGCATGACGGTTTAATTGTTGAAAGTGTTTTAATTCCAACGAATACTAGAACTACGGCTTGCGTTTCGAGTCAGGTGGGTTGTAGTTTGGATTGTAATTTTTGCGCCACAGCGCGCTTAAAAAGAATGCGCAACTTGGAACCTGGAGAAATCTATGACCAGGTAATTGCCATTGACAGAGAAAGCAGATTGTATCACAACCGACCCCTTTCCAATATTGTTTTTATGGGAATGGGCGAACCGTTGATGAATTATAACAATGTTTTGAAAGCCATTACCCTAATTACTTCCAATGAAGGTTTGGGAATGTCTCCAAAACGCATCACGGTTTCTACATCGGGGATTCCAAAAATGATTAAGAAAATGGCGGATGATGAAGTAAAATTCAAATTGGCGGTATCGCTGCATTCTGCCATAGATGATGTTCGCGCGAGAATAATGCCTTTTAGTTCCAATTTTCCTTTGGCAGATTTGCGAGAAAGTTTGGAATATTGGTATCAAAAAACCAAAAGTAAAATCACTTACGAATATGTAGTTTGGAAAGGAATCAACGACAATCAGGAAGCTATTGATGCGTTGGTGAAATTCTGTAAATATGTTCCCTGCAAAGTCAATTTAATTGAATACAATCCTATTGATGATGGCGAATTCCAACAAGCATCGGATGAAGCCATTGATAATTACATTAAAGCTTTGGTAAAACAGGATATAGTAGCCAAAGTGAGACGCAGTCGGGGAAAAGATATTGACGCCGCTTGCGGGCAACTAGCCAATAAAGAAGCATAAAATAAACGTCCCGATTTTAAATAAATCGGGACGTTTTTTATTAAGGCTAACTAATTAGCTGTTTTAGTTTCCTATAATTATAGTATGCTGAACGCCATTAATTGTGAAAATTACTATGTTATCACATTCTCCAACACCATAATCAAGTGTTGCTGTATTCCCATTTCTAACGATTTCAATAATACCAGAAACGATAAGCGGTTTGTTCAAAGCAACACAACTCATTTTTACATGTAATGGGGTTGTAATCGTGCTGTATTGTGTTCCAGAAGGGAAAGTAGTTGTCCAACTTCCAGTTATTTGATAAATGTTATCAGTCCAGCTTGGTGTAGCAATACCTTCAATGATCTCTCTAACTCTTTGTCCCACTCTGTGATAAACATTGCCGTTTGGAAAAGTAGCGGTCATGTCCATGTTCATGGTCACACGTGGGTGTGCCAAAGTTGATGCAGTAGCCGCAACAATTGTTCGGGTAAATGTTTTTGTTCCGTCAAATTTGATAGCATTGTGATAGAAATTGATAAAAGAATATGTAATAGTATGTGATGTAGCGTCTGGTTGGTACACAAACGAAATCGTGATTACACCTTTCAGTACATTGCCATTAGCAAGCGTACATCCTTGGGCACTAAAATGACTAAAGTCAATTGTTTTTGTAACAGTTTCTCCAATCGTTGGAGCGGTTCCAAAAGCGGGAACTCTAGTTATGTAGGCACAATCTGAAACCAATGAACTTGGAACGTCTGCATCGGCAGCTCTTCCTGATGCCGAGTTGGAATAGGTGTTTGCTTCTTGCTCTTCAACAATGTTCGAAACATCATCATTCATCATGTCAATTTTGGTATTCACAGTAGCTTCATCAGCAGTCATAGGAGAATTATCATCTTTACTACAGCTAAAAGTCATTAAGACTAAAGCCAATCCTAAAATTAATTTTGTTGTTTTCATGTTTTTATTTTTTTAATAGTTTCGTGTTAAGACGCATATAAAACAAAATAGTTTAAACAAATGTAAAAATTTTTTTCAAGCGACTACATTTTGTATATTTGAAATCGATGAATATTACTTCAAAGATAAAACAACCTATTCAAATAGAGATGGAGCTTTTCGAAAAAAAGTTCTATGAATCTATGACTTCAAAGGTGGCGTTGCTCAATCGAATAACCTATTATATTGTCAATAGAAAAGGGAAGCAAATGCGTCCGATGTTTGTTTTTCTTACGGCCAAAATGCTTTCCGATGGAAATGTGAATGAACGAACTTATCGTGGTGCATCGGTAATTGAATTGATTCATACGGCAACTTTGGTTCATGACGATGTGGTGGATGATAGTAATAGAAGAAGAGGTTTTTTTTCTATCAATGCCCTTTGGAAAAATAAAATTGCCGTTTTGGTTGGAGATTATTTATTATCCAAAGGCTTATTACTATCTATTGATAATGGCGATTTTGATTTGCTTCGTATCATTTCGGTTGCCGTTCGAGAAATGAGCGAAGGTGAATTATTGCAAATTGAAAAGGCACGCCGTTTGGATATCGTTGAAGAAGTGTATTATGAAATCATCCGAAAAAAAACGGCTACGTTAATAGCTTCTTGTTGTGCATTGGGTGCCAAATCTGTTTCCGATGATGAGGTGCAAGTGGAAGCAATGCGAAAATTTGGAGAACTCATAGGTATGGCATTCCAAATCAAAGACGATTTGTTTGATTATACCGATGATGCCATTGGAAAACCAACCGGAATTGATATCAAAGAGCAAAAAATGACGCTTCCATTAATTTACGCATTGAACAACTGTAATTCCAAAGAGAAAAGTTGGTGCATCAATTCCATAAAAAATTACAACAAAGACAAAAGACGTGTTAAAGAAGTCATTCAATTTGTAAAAGACAAAAATGGATTGCATTATGCCGAAGAAAAAATGATGCAGTTTCAGGAACAAGCCCTTCAAATTTTAGAAAAATTTCCCCAATCCGAATATAGAGACGCCCTTTCACTCATGGTAAATTATGTTATTGAAAGAAAAAAATAAATTTTTATAAATAAATTTTACGGTTAGCCATTATTTTTTTTAATCAAAAATAGGCGCTCCTTTTTGCTTTTAGATACTCCTTATAAACTGAATAGAATTACACTTTATATTGTGCCCTAGTATTTATTTGTAACTTCAAATAAAAGGAGTATCAACTTATACCTCTTTTAAAAACGGATAAATCTAAGTAAAGTATTATTGCTTTTATTAAAATAAAATGGCCTGCTTCACGGTAATTATTAAAACGCCTTTACACCCCGTATGGTGTTTGAGTTTGTCTTATTGATGAAGTTGGAAATTCCGTAACTGAAGGTGAAGTAGAACGCAGCGTTAGCACTTTGCTCGGTACTACTCCAATATAAAGCTGTAATTGAAAATAGGGTGTTCCCTCCCATAAAAAGGGCTTTGTTAGTTTCAAAGCGATTGGAGTACAATTTGCTTAGTTCATCAATACTTGGTATATACCAATCTGCTCCTAATGTTGCAATGTAAGTAGCTGCTGGGCTATTTGTCATTAAAGTTGTATTGTAAGCTCCATCCCAAGTACGGCAAGCATTTGTTAAAGTAGCATTTGTTTGCCAAGCCATAGAAGGACTTTCGGTAAGGGCTACAATAAGGCCGTGTTCCAAACCATCGCTGCCTTTGTATAGATAAAAAATAATACCATCGTTAAAGGCTTCGCCAAGGTAGTGGTTAAATCCGCCAACTGCACCTGATAAGCCAATTGGCCCTTGCGGTCCTGTTGGTCCGGGATTCCCATTTGCACTGAATAACGCGTAAGGCACGCTCATTAATTCATTTGTGCCAACAATGGTATAAGCCGTTCCTCCAGTTGGGTCGGTTTCTGTTTTAATAAAATAAGGGCCTGCTGCCCAATTAATTCCTGCAAAATTGGCAATTATAGGCGTGCCCATTCCTATTTCTAAACTTACTAAACCATTGAAATTGGTACTTGGTGTTTGCGTTTCTACATATACGGCTGTGCCTGTTGCTGTGCCTTGCAATATGCTTATCTTCATACCAATGGGTGCTGATGTAATTAAAGCATTATTACTGTTACGAATTACTGCTTGATAACTCATTTTTTGTGGGGCTTGAGCAAATACACTTGCTGTCAATAATAGCCCTGCTATGATTGAATAGATTTTTTTCACCTGTTTAGTTTTTAATATTTTGCTTTTTTTGTGTTTCAGTTTTGCTTTTATTTTAATTGTTAATTCTCATTTTGTTCTATTTTTACCAGCGCCTAGCTATGTTTCTTTATAATGAGGGATAACGTTTTGCTTGAGTGGCGATTTCGTTTTAATTAAATATTATCTTTATAAACAAAAATCACTTTAGTTTTTCGTTGTGTAAAGGGAAATAGATTATGATCGTCGTTCCTACATTTTTTTGTGAATTAATACTAAATACTCCCCTTATTTTTTTTACAAAGGTCATGCATAGATAAAGGCCCAGTCCTAAACCTTGTTGTTCTGTGTCGTCCCGATCAAATTGTTGATTTGCTTTAATTTCTTTAATTTCTTTTTGGCTAAATCCAACTCCGTAATCTTGTATTTTAAGTTCATAGAATTCATCATTGTATTTTTTGCCTTCAATAACAATTCTTTTATTAATTTTTGAAAACTTCAATGCATTATTTATTAATTCAAAAAGAATAAAATGTAAATATTCTGCCTCTATTTTAATATTTGATTCAACAATTTTGCAAATGATTCTTTTCGATTGGATTTCGTTTGTTTTGGCAATTCCATCTTTGACCTTTTCAAATTCATCTAATATTTTGGAAGAGGAATCGTTTAAAAACTCTAGCGCATTTTTTTTAAGATCACTATACAGAATAGCATTTTTTAATGTTCTATTTAGTACCTCTCCTGATGTTTTGATGCTATTATAAAACATGTCAATTTCATTCTTTTGGAAACTATCTTTGCGTTCGATTAAATGATTAATGGAACCTAAAATTCCGGAAAGAGGAGTTTTTATTTCATGCGAAAAATGGGCGCTATTGTTTAGGGTATTATAAGCATTTGTTATTTTTTCAAATCTTTCAATTTTTACGTTTATAATTTTTATTAAATTTTCAATTTTAAAAGGTTTGGTTACAAAAAGATCAACTCCATTTAGCATGCATTTTTCCTTTTCCGCCTCGCCATTTTTTGCTGATAAAAAAATAAAAGGAATGTGGCTCAGGAGTTCGTTCTCTTTAACTATTCCTTGAAATTCATACCCGTCCATTACGGGCATCATTATATCACTAATAATTAAATCTGGAGTCCAATACTCTAATAATACTATTGCTTCATAACCGTTTTCGGCAGTCATAACGCTATAATTTTTTTCTATAAGCAATTCGGAAATTGTCTCTCTCAAACTTGCTTCGTCATCAACAACTAGGATTCTTTTTTTATTCATAAGGGATTGATAGTGTTATAACAGTTTCTGTATTTTCTTTACTTTTTATAAAGATCTCACCACCGAGAAGCTCTGTAAATTGTTTAACAATTGTTAATCCTAATCCTGAACCTACAATTGTGCTCGTATTTGAAGCCCTAAAAAAGGAAGTAAATAAATGTTGTATTTCCTCGTCAGGAATTCCAATTCCATAATCGTAAACCACAATTCTGATTTTAGTATTTAAATAGGTTACTATTAGTTTTGGTTCGAGTTCATTTTTCGAATACTTAAAGGCATTGGATATAATATTTGTAATAATATGAGTTAACAAGGTTTCGTCGGTAACGATTTTTTGTTTTCTTCCTTTAATTGTGATTTTTATTTTACGGCCATCAACTTCGTTGTTAAAATAAGTTTCAATTAATTTATTAATAAAGCTATTGAAATCTAATTCTTTTAAGGTTTTTTTTATTTTTTCCGACTCATATTTTCCAAATATTAGAATATTATTCATTAAATCGGTAAGTCTATCAACTTCATTTTTTATTCTGTTGGTATTTAGTTCAATGTGATTAGTATTTTTCCTCCCAGTTTTTTTACTTTTCAAATCAACAAGTTCTGCATTAGAATATATAATTGTCAATGGTGTTCTGAATTGATGGGATGCCATTGAAACAAACTTTGATTTTAATTCATTGAGTTCCTTTTCTTTTACAAGGTTTGATCTCATTTCTTCTGTCGCTTTTATCCTTTCACTGATGTCTCTGCTGGAAGATTGCACGCCTATTATCTCTTGTTGGTTATTGAGGATAGCTTTTGAGGAGATTTCTAACCAAATATAGCTCTTGTCTTTTTTTCTGAATCGGAAAGCTAAGTCTAATGGTTCTAATTTTTTTATAATTTCTCCAAGATAATTCTGCATTAAACCAAGATCATCTGGATGTATGAATTCATAAAGGCTTCTATTAATTAATTCCTCAGAAGTATGTCCAATAATTTCTTTAGAGGAGTTCGAAACATAGGAGAAAGTTCCATCGTTATAATGTTGGGTAATTAAATCAGTAGTGTTTTCAGCAATAAATCTAAATTTTTCTTCGGATAACTCTAGTTGGCGTTCTTTTTCTTTAATTTCGCTAATGTCAATATGAGTTCCAATGACCTTAATAGGATTTCCAATAACATCTCTAACAACTAAACCGGAATTTTTTATCCACATATAATGACCTTTTTTGTGTTTCATTCTTTGTATTCCGCCAAAACTATCGGTTTTGCCATTTATGTAATCACTTAGGTCAAGTTCTATTTGGTTTATTTCATCTGGATGAACATTTTTTCTCCAAAATTCGAATGTTTGGTCTATTTCATCCAAAGTATAACCTAACATTCCTGCCCAATTATAGGAAAATGTAGCGGTGTTAGTAATAATATCCAATTCCCACATACCTTGATTAGAGCCTTTTAGATAAAAATCAAATTGGGCTAAATGAGCTTCTAATTTGGTATTTATTTTTTCTTGATTCAATCGAATTCCTATATTATTAGCAACAGTATGCAATGCATAAACTTCTTCGTCAATCCATTTTCTTTCTGATTTGCAGTCATCATAACCAATCCACCCCCAAAAATTATTATCAGAAAAAATAGGGGTAAACAGATAGGACTTGATGCCTTGCATCTCCATCATTTCTTTAAAAAACGCATTATCACTTTCTTTGACTAGGCCATATAATGGTTTGTCCTCAATTAATGTATCGTATAGTCCTGGTATCACGTCATACGAAATGCCGCTCAAGTCTGGATTATCTATATAAGAATCTACGCCTTCGTTACACCATTCATATAGGTAATAAAGCTTAAGCTCGTTGTTTTCGGTTTCATTCTTGAATATATAACATCTATCTATATTATTGTATTTGCCAATATCGGCAATACACATATTTAGAGCTTTGTCTACTGTAATTTCTTTCAATAGATGGTTGTTAGCTTTCGAAATTCCTAAAAGGAGATTTTTCATAATAACATAACTTACCTTTAGAAGGTTATAATTAAATATCAAAGATATTTTGATATAAATAAAATAGTCAAATAAATACTTATCATTTATAAATAAAAAGTTATAATTTAAAATAGGTTGCTTATATTTGTTTTTATGAGAGTTAAGAAAAGTGAAATTCTACTAATTGAAGATGATTTAGCATTAGGAAATTCTATTTCAGAAATTTTGCAGTTGAATCATTTTAATGTTCATTGGCTTGCAAATGGGATAGAAGCGCTTGAGTATTTGCAAACGCATGAGCCAGACATTATAATCAGTGATTTGATAATGCCTTTTATGGATGGTGAAGAATTATTTGTAAATATTAGAAAAAACCATGCATTTAACAGGATCCCTTTTATCATTATTACTGCAAAAATGGATGACGGGGCTAAGTATAGACAACTTGAAAACGGGGTTAATGACTATATAATGAAACCTTTTAAATCTATGGAACTGATTTTAAAAATCAAGAATCTATTAGTTTTTAGAAGCAATATTGAAAAAAAATATGAACAAGATCCGTTTTCTAAAGTAACCATAAAATTATCCGAAAAAGATTTTTTACAATCTGTAAATAACTACATTTTAAAGAATTTGAAATCAAAAATCAGCGTTGAGGAATTATCAACACATCTTTTTATTAGTAGGTCAACATTAGATAAACGAATTAGGAAACTGACTAAAAAAAACATTTCACAATATATAAGAGAATATAAACTAGAATATGCAATCAACCTTATTCATTTAGGAGAAAGAAATATTCAGTTTTTAGTAGATGAAACGGGGTTTAATTCGTTTTCTTATTTTTCTTCATGCTTCAAATCTTATGTGGGTATTCACGCACGAGCTTATTTACAATCTTTAAAAGTTTTGGTTTAAATCAGTCCGCTTTATGCCAACGATTTAAATTGCCAATGTGCAATTTATTAATATAAAACATTTTGGATTTCGAGGGTATAAATTATCCAAAAACAAAGTCCTTATGTAGCATATTTTGATTTGATTTTTAAAACTAAATCTTAAACATTTTTCTTAGCATAAAAGCTAGTTATTATTCAATTCATCTTCAAAAAAGACATTTTTTTTTCAAGAGAATTACTTATACTTTAAATGGTGTTCTATTATTCGTTTCAGTTCTTGAAAAGTAAAAGGTTTTAAAATATATGCTTTTGCACCTAATGCAATTCCTCGTTCTAGATCTATTAATTCTGTTTTTGCGGTAAGAAATAATATAGGAATATTGGGATAATTGTTAGATTTCATTTGTTCTAAAAAACCGTAGCCATCTAATCTTGGCATCATCACATCACATATGATAAGCTCAGGATTTACTTGATTCACTTTCGATAAACCATCTAAACCATCTTGAGCTTCGTATACGTCATATCCAGCTATTGATAATAGTTCACTTGTGGTTTCTCTTAATTTTATTTCATCATCAATAATAAGGATCTTTGTCATAGTCTTTTATGGTTTTTGTAAAGGAAATTGTAAAGTTACTTTAGTGCCTTTTCCTAAATGACTTTCCAATTGAATGTTCCCAGAATTTTTTTCAGTAAATGTTTTCACAATATAAAGTCCTAGTCCCGTTCCTGGAATTCCATCGGTATTACTTGCTCTAAAGAAAGTGTTAAATAATTTTTTTTGATCTTCTTCAGGAATGCCTCTTCCAAAATCAATAATTTCAATAATAGCTTCTGATGGTGTTGCTATTAGATTCAAAAGGACATCCCCAAAACCTTCAGAAAATTTGAAAGCGTTATTTAATAAATTAAATAAGGAGTATCCCATTAAACTTTTATCGGCAAAAACTATAAAATTAGTACCTTTAAAAGTGGTTATTACTTTTCTTCCATCTTTTCTGGTTTCAAAACTGGTTTCAATAATAGTATGACAAAGTTGTTTCAAATCAAAAGCAATTGGGTTGAAATTAGTTTTACCTGAATCTTCTTTTGAAATAGTTAAAACTGAATTCATCAATTCGATTATTCTATCAATCTCTCCAGTAATTGTGTTTAATTGTTTGTCCAGACGCTGTGCTATTTCAGAATTCTGCCCTTCCATATAGATGCCTATTAATTCTGCACTTGTCCTGATGGTAGTCATTGGCGTTCTGAACTCATGTGAAATGGTTGAAACTAAATTAGTGCGTAATTCATTGAGTTCTCTTTCTTTTGTCAAAGCATTTTCAGTAGCTTCTTCTTCTTCTTTTCTGGTTGTTACGTCACGACTACTGGACTGAAATCCGGTTACTACGCCTTTTTCCTCAATGATATTTGCCTTCGTTTCTAGCCAAATGTATTTTCCTTCTTTAGTTTTAAATCGGGCAGTAGTACTGTCATTAACTTTTTCATTAATGAAATCAGTAAAACTGTTTTGCAGGTGTTTTAAATCTTCAGGATGAGCAAAATCCAAAGGAGATTTCCCTTCTAATTCTTCTGGATTATATCCCAAGATGTTTATTACAGAGGGTGAAAGGTATTGAAAAGTAGTGTTTAAATGGTGCAAACATATTAAATCGACCGTGTTTTCGGCTAGAAAGCGGTACATGTTTTTAGCTTCATTAAGTAGAATGGTCTTGTTTTTATTGTTTTCTTCCGTTAATAGCTTATTTTGTTGTTCAATTTTTTTTCTTTCAGTGATGTCAATAATTTGAACTACATAGTAGACTTCATTTTTACTATTTTTCACTAATGAAACTGCTATATGTGCCCATACGAGAGATTTATTTTTATGAACAAATCTTTTTTCTGAGCTGAAGTGAGCTATTTTTTTTGAGTCTAAATCTTCTTTATATTCTAAATCTTCTTTTAAATCTTCTTGAAAAGTGATTTCTTGGAATGTTAATGATTTCATTTCTTGATTTGAGTAACCAAACATTTCACAAATCCTGTCGTTGACTTCAATGTATTTCCCATCAATATCAACTAATGCCATTCCTATAGGAGAGTACTCAAAGGCACCTTTAAATTGTTCTTCGCTTTGTTGTAATTCGTTTTTAAGTTTTTCCTTTATGGTGTCATCTCTCATGGCTCCAATCATACGAACAGCTTCGCCTTCTTCATTTCTTATAATTATTGCTTTGTCTTTAACATAAGCATAACTTCCATCTGATTTTATATACCGGTATTCATCAGACCATTTAAAAATGGTTTCGTTTTCTAATGCCTCGGTTATCTTTTTAATATAGGATTCCTTATCCTCTGGGTGTAAAAACGCATCACATTCTGAAGCTAAAATAATGTTGTCTTTAAAATAATGTCCAAAGATGAGGGAATAGCTTCCGCCAACATAAATTTCATCATTTAATAAATTCCAATCCCAAATTGCATCGGAAGTTGCTTCACTTGAATAGGTAAAGCGCTCATTACTTATTATTAATTCATCTTCGATTTTCTTAAGCGCTGTGATATTATTAAAAGAGCAAACCACAAATAACAATGTTCCTAAATTATCAAAAACTGGGATGGCATCTACTAATAACCAAACCCAATCTTTGCTTATGGGGCGATAAACTCCCATAACCATGTTCTTTACTGGTTTCAGTTGTTTGATTGCTTGAGGAACGGGGTGTTCTTCCGATTTAAATTCCGTTCCGTCAAGATGGATTACTTTCCAGTATTCGTCAAAAGAGGTTTTCCCTAACATTTGATCCTCGGTAAGACCGAGCATTTCACATGCCGCTTTATTGTATTCTAAAAATTCAGATTGTGGTCCTTGTACCAATATTCCAACGGCAACATTTTCAAGGATGCTATTGAGAAGTAGTTTGCTTTTAAGAATTTCCTCTTGAGCCATTCTCATTTCGGTAATATCCGCACCAAAGCCAACCATAATATCTAGACTTCCATCTTCATTAAAAAGAGGATTAAACTTTCGGCTGTGATAAAATGATTCCCCATCCAATCCCTTTTGTTTTTCTTCCCATTCAATTGTTTTTTTTGACAAAGTAGCCTCTAGAAATTTTACTCTCTTTTTTTGGGCGGATATTGTACTTCTTCCGGTATGTTCTGCGTATTCAAAATCATTTTTTCCTAAGATAAATTTTCGAAGTTCTTCGTTTTCAATAGCATATGGATTTAAATAAAGATAGTTATGATTGCTGTCAAATACTGCTACATCCGTAGGTATATTGTCTATTATTTTCTCGTAAAAGTCTTTTTGCTGTGTAATTTTTTGTTGTGATAAGACATGTTCAGAAACGTCTCTGCAACTTCCAATATAAATAATCTCTCCGTCTTTTTCTGATAGTTTTAAATTGGATGTATGCCATACATAATAACCGTCTTTATGTAAAATTCTATAAGTAACTTCTTCATCGGTTTTTCCTGTTTCAATTATTTTATTAAGAAAAATAATAACCATTTCTAAATCTTCGGGATGCAATAACGAGCTGTTGCGTTTTCCAATAATCTCATCTACCTCATAGCCGAGAAGAGTTTTCCAATTTTTTGAAGCATAAGTGATTATTCCATCTTGATTGAGTTCGTAAACAAGTTCCTTAGAATTGTCTATAAATATTTCAAACTGTTTTTCTTTTAGTTTTAATACTTTCAGAAGTTCCTGATTTTTATGCCATAAACCAAAAAAAGATTGACATTGTTTCGCAGCAATTTTTAAAGTTTTTAATTGAATTGAGGAAAGTTCTCGGGATTTTACGTCTAAAAGGCAAAGGGTTCCTATGGGTAAATTAGCATCATTACATAAAGGGAATCCAATAAAGAATTCGAAGGGATTTTTGGAAGAAACTTTATTTTTTGAAGCCGTTATAATTGTATTTTGTTCAATAACAGAAATGATATTTAATATTATTTCTTCAGGAATAGATTTGCGTTCCAACCTTATTTGAGCTTTAATAGTAGGGGTTCCATTATCTATATGACTTATGAATGCATAGGGTACGTCACATAATTCAGTAATAAATGATAAGAGATCATCGAACCCTGATTCAAAATCACTGTTTTTAGAAAATTGAATAGGTTCTTCTTTTTTCATTAATGATGGCATTTCTATAAAAGCAATTAATTGTTATTTCATTAAGTAATACAAAATAACAATTATTTTATTATAAATAAAAAGAAAGGTATCTTAAAGTCCTTTTTTATTCGATAATATTCATTATATAAGACAATTCTTTATCGTTATATTAACGGATTATATTAAATTTAGGATTTTATATTCTATAAAAGGACAAAAGAAGTCGCTACAAAATTCAAAAATTTTTCCTCGTTAGAATATAGAGGCTTTATTACTGTAGAAAATTATGTAATGGACTGAAAAAAATATTTTTTTTTCAGCTGTTAGGTGCTTATTTTATTGATTTTTTATAAAATTTAATTTAAAAATTTAATTTTTTTTCAATCGCCATACAACCATTTCCCAATGTTACTCGTCTATGCTAATAGAAACAATTTACTATAAGGTTTGAAAGTTATCAGCTTACATAAGGATGAAAAAGAGTTAATCGAACTGGCTGTCGAAAACAATCGTCATGCGCAACATCAGATTTATTCCAAATTCGCTCCAAAAATGTTGAGTGTTTGCCGTCAGTACATTAAAGATGTGCATCAGGCGGAAGATATAATGATTACCGCTTTCATGAAAGTTTTTACCAATATGAAAAACTTTGAACACAAAGGAAGTTTTGAAGGTTGGATTAGAAGAATTATGGTAAACGAGTGTATTTCTTTTATTAGAGCCGTCAAAAAAGTAAAATTCATTGAAGAGGAAAATTATATCGAAGAAAGTTTCAATAATATAGAAAGCCAATTTTCGGTGGAAGACATTCAGTTTTTAATTGACAATTTACCCGAAGGTTATAGAATGATATTTAACTTATATGCCATTGAAGGATTTAAACATCAAGAAATTGCAACACTACTTGGAATAAGCGAAGGAACTTCAAAATCACAATTGTCTAACGCTCGAAAGGTGCTACAAGACAACATTAAAAAATTAAAAAATTACAACAATGGGACGCAATAAATTAGAAACGCAAATGCAAGAAAAGTTGAATGCTAGGGAAATTCAACCGTCAGCTCAAGCTTGGGACCGATTGGATGCGATGCTTTCGGTAACCGAAGAAAAAAAAACAAAGCGACCTTTTGGCTTTTTGTTTATAGCTGCCAGTATTTTGGTTTTGCTAACAGTTGGTATGTTTTTATTCACTCAAAAAAGCAACGATATTGAACCTCAAAACAATGTTGTTGGAATAGAAATAAAAAAAGACACTCTCGAAAATTCAACAAAAAACAATCAAATGCCAATCATTAAAAACAAATCACAAACCGAAGCAGTAGTCATTTCTGGAGTTCAACAATCACCAATTAACAATCAAAGAGTTTCAATCATAATTCAAGAGCGAAGTAATCAAAAAACAAATGCCAATCAAAATCAAATTATCAAAGACAAAGTAATCGAATTCCAAAACGCGACAGATGTTGCACAGAAAGATCTGCCGAGAATTGAAAAAAGAACAGCGATTATTATTGAAAGTATTAAGGAAATTAAATCGGATGAGGTTTTAGTAGCCGATTTGGATAAAACTTCCAAACAACCTACAAACCAAAAGTCAATGGTGAGAGTAGATGCTAAGAGTTTGCTTTCGCAAGTTGACGGAGAAGTAGAATATACGTTCAGGGAAAAAGTACTCAATAGAATGAACAAAAATTATAAAGAAATTAAAGTGGCATTGGCCAACAGAAACAACGAATAAATATCATTAATCAAATCAATTTAAATCAAACAAACATCATGAGAAATTTTACACTTTATTTAGCCTTTGCTATTTGCCTTTTGGCAAGCAAGTTATCAGCACAAGACAGCTTTGAATACAGAGCAAGAGCCATCGCTGAGAAAATCGAGAACATTACAAAAGACGAAAAAGCAGCATTAAAAGCAGAAATCGAATCGGTGAATACCGAATTAGAAAACGGAACCATTGCCAAATCGCAAGCCGATGAGAAAAAAATGCAATTGGCCGAAGCTAGAGCCAAATCAATAGAAACAAAAGTGGCACAAGCTCAAGAAGAACTGAAAGACTTGGTGCAACAAAAAGTGGATGGGAAAATAAATGATGGCAGAAGCAGTGGTAAAAATTCTATTGAATTGCTTTCTGTTGATGACAATAATAGGGGTAAAAATTCTATTGAATTGCTTTCTGTGAAATGGAAAGAACGAGATAGTATATCTTATAAAGGGAAGAAATATAAAGTAACTTATAAAACTACAGATAGTCTATATGTTGATATTAATGGAGTTAGAAAAGCTATTAAAAGCAGAAAACGATTAGGTGAATCCAGAACCACATCTCAGTTTGTATTTGCGGCAGGTATCAATAATTTGGTTACCAATGGAAGTGTTGCTAATTCCGACTTCAGATATTGGGGTTCCCATTTCTACGAATGGGGTTTCACCGCAAATTACAGATTACTAAAAAACGACAATCTACTGCATTTAAAATATGGATTTTCCGTAATGTACAATAACCTTCGCCCAACGGATAACCGCGCTTTTGTAATCAACGGTCTTCAAACCAATCTTGAAACAAGCACTGTAAATCTCAGTGACTCTCGTTTTAGAAATGTATATGTGACATTCCCAGTGCATTTAGAATTTGATTTTTCAAAAACAAAAGAGGTTGATGGAAAAAAAATATTTAGATCGCATAAAAGTGTCCGACTTGGAATCGGAGGTTATGCAGGATTTAGAGTGAAATCAAAACAAATTTTGGAATACAGCCTGGACGGTCATGATGTAACTCAGAGAGCAAGAGGAGGTTTTAATACGAATGATTTTATTTATGGAATAAGTTCATATGTTGGATATAAAGAAACGAGTATTTATCTAAAATATGATTTGAATCCCTTGTTTAAAAACAATGACATTAAACAAAACAACATATCACTAGGTGTTCGTTTCGACTTAAATTAAAAATGTTTAGAGTTAGTTATCTACTTCGAAAAGATGTTTCAGCAATGAAGCATCTTTTTTTTTTTGGAGCTATTCCTGCTGTCCGCTGTATCCACGCATAAAAAGCGTGGGATGCCGTTCCCATCAGGGCTAATAATCCTGCAACCAAAAACTTTTTATTTTAAGTTTTAAATTATGTATTTTTACACACATTCATAATTTTTTTCTAAAAAACCAAAAACCTAATTTTGATAACTCGCGAAACAATAGATAAAGTTTTTGAAACCGCACGTGTGGAAGAAGTCATTGGTGATTTTGTCCAACTAAAACGTGCCGGTAGCAATTACAAAGGGCTAAGTCCATTTTCGGATGAACGATCCCCTTCGTTTATGGTTTCACCCGTAAAGCAAATTTGGAAAGATTTCAGTTCTGGAAAAGGAGGAAGTGTTGTAACCTTTTTAATGGAACACGAACATTTTACCTATCCGGAAGCGATTCGGTTTTTGGCAAAAAAATACAATATTGAAATTGAAGAAACCGAGCTTTCGCAAGATGAAAAAATAGAAGCCAACGAAAAAGAAAGCATGTATTTGGTTTCTGAATTTGCCAAAACCTATTTTCACGAAACACTTTTAAATTCAGAAGAAGGAAAGGCAATTGGGTTGTCCTATTTTAAAGAACGTGGTTTTACTAGTGAAACCATCACTAAATTTGGATTGGGGTATTCCCCCGAAACCTGGGATGCTTTTACCAAAGAAGCTTTGTCCAAAGGATATCAGTTGGACTATCTCGAAAAAGTGGGTTTGACCATTGTAAAAGAGGACAAGCAATTTGATAGATTTAAAGGAAGAGTAATGTTTCCCATCCAAAGTTTATCGGGACGAAATCTAGGTTTTGGAGGCAGAATATTAAACAATGATAAAAAAGCAGCCAAATATTTAAATTCTCCCGAAAGCGAAATTTACCATAAAAGTAAAGTGCTTTACGGAATTTTCCATGCCAAACAAGCCATTGCCAAACAAAACAATTGTTATTTGGTGGAAGGATATACCGATGTGATTCAACTCCATCAAGCGGGAATTGAAAATGTTGTTGCCTCATCGGGAACCGCATTAACACCGGATCAAATCCGATTGGTAAATCGCTTAACGAAAAATATTACCGTGCTTTTTGATGGTGATGCGGCCGGACTTCGAGCGTCTATTCGTGGAATTGATTTAATTTTGGAAGAAGGGATGAATGTAAAAGTTTGCACCTTCCCCGATGGTGATGATCCCGATAGTTTTGCCAGAAAGAATTCCTATGAAGATTTAATTTACTATTTAGAAAATAACGCCAAAGATTTCATTCAATTCAAAGCCTCGCTTTTGATGAATGAAGCCAATAATGATCCTATTAAAAAAGCCGATTTGATTCGGGATATGGTAGTAAGTATTTCCAAAATTCCGGACAGAATTAAAAGAGAAGTTTATATTCAAGAGTGCGCGCGCATCATGGATATTTCAGAACAAGTATTGCAAAATACGTTAGCACAACTCGTCCAAAAAGATATTGCTGAAGCTGGAAAAAAACTCAAACTAGAACAAAAATCATTTGAAGTTGTAAGGGATGATGTTACCATTGCCAATGAAAAAATTAATATCATTTATGAATTGGAACGAAAAATTATCGAAATGCTTTTGCTTTATGGTTCAAAAGAAGAAGATTTTGAAGATATTTTACTCAAAACAAATGAAGAAGGGGAAACGGTTGAGTTTTTAGAAGTAAACAATTATAAGGTTTTTGAGCGTATTTATTTAAGTCTTCAAGAAGACGAAGTAGAATTGGCAAATCCTCTTTTTAGATCAATCTATAATGGATTAATAACCTATTTTAATAATGCCGAAGTTTTCAATATTGAGCATTACTTAATGCAATTATCTTCTGATGACGCTCAGATTGTAACCGATATTTTAATGCAAGAAGAAAGAGAATCACTGCACAATTGGGAAACGAAACACATTTATGTAAAGCATAAAGAACAATCCATTAGTCAATATGTTACAGAAACGATCGTTTCACTTCGGGAATATTTAATCAACAAACTGATTGGAGATTTAATGAACGATTACGCCAATAATCCTGAGGTTGATTTGGAAGAAATTAAAGCAACTGTGAATGATTATAATAAATTGAAAGTAAATTTAACCAACAGAATTGGCAGAATACGATCCACGTATAATTAAAAAAACCACTCAAATGAGTGGTTTTTTTTGGTTTTAAACTATTTCTAGTGTTTTGGCTTTGTTGACCAAATCTACTAGATTCGTTACATTAAGTTTCGTTAAAAGCCTTAATTTGTAAGTACTAATGGTTTTTTCGTTAAGGTTTAAAATCTTAGAGATTTCATTGTTCTTTTTGCCATCACTCAAGAAACGAAGTACTTCAATTTCGCGATTGGAAAGTTTTCTATACAATCGCTCGCTTTTATTTTGTTTGGCTATTAAAGCTAAACTTTTCTTGATTTCCTCATTAAGGATAATTTGCCCTTGATGAACTTTGATGATAATTGTCCCTAAATTTTCAAGCTTAGATGTTTTGTGCACATATCCACCACAACCCGCTTTTATAGCGTTTGGCGCATAAATGTGTTCAGACAATCCGCTGAAAATAATAACTTTTGTTTTTGGGAAATTTTTAATGATTGCTTTTACTTCATAAATACTTTTTAGTCCTTCAAGCTCTAAATCAATAATTAAAATGTTAATTTCTTTATTTCTTAAGGCGTCTGGAATCATAAAAAAATTTCCAACGTTCGAAACAACGTTTATTTCGGCGTGGTCTTTAAAATAGGATTTTATCCCAAAATGGACAACGGGATAGTTGTCCGCAATACATACATTTATCATAACTGTGGTATTAAATGAAAAACTCGTAGAATTATCTTTGTAAAGTTAATAAAAAAATTAAACAAATGTTAATTTTAAAAAAAATTATTTCAATTTATTTGGGATTATACATACAGGTATTGGTATCATTTTATGCTGATTGATCAAATTTAATTTCTTATAAATATCAAAAACAGTATGTTCTCTTTCGCTAAAATTAGTTGTTTTAATTTTGTTTTTATCAGTAATCATGGCCCATTCTAATTCGTCATAACTTGCGCCCAGTTGGTCTTCGTCGGTTCTGTCATCTCCAAAAAGTCCATCGGTTGGCGCTGCATTTAAAATTGAATGGGGAACTTTTAGGAACTGTGCTAATGCATAGACATCAGATTTCATTAAGTCAGCTATTGGGCTAATATCAACACCGCCGTCACCATATTTTGTATAAAAACCAACGCCAAAATCTTCTACTTTATTTCCTGTCCCCGCCACTAGTAGTCCATGAATTCCAGCATAATAATATAAGGTTGTCATTCGTAATCGTGCTCTTGTATTGGCTAATGATAAATGTAATTTTGCAGTGTCCTCACTATTGGGAACTGCAAGTTTAAAAGTTTCAAATGTTGAAGTCAAATCGGCTATGGAACTTTCTACATTTGGAAATCGTAATTTTAACTGTTCAATATGTTCTTTGCCTCTATTCACTTGACTTTCATGTTGGTGTATTGGCATTTCAACACATAAAGTTTTTAATCCAGTTTGGGCACATAGTGTTGAAGTAACCGCCGAGTCAACGCCTCCAGAAATCCCAACAATAAACCCATTCATTTTAGCGTTAATTGCATATTGTTTTAGCCAATTAACAATATATAAATTTACATTTTCGAGTTGAAGAGTGCTTTTTTTAGCCATTGTTTTATTAAGTTATATGAAACTGCAATGTATATTTGCAAAGTTAAATTAATCAAATCTTTTATCGTAAGATATTTGATTAATAAATTAAATACAATACTATGAAAAAATATTTTTTGCTACTAACTTTTTGTTTACTGCTATTTTCATGTGAAAATAAAAGCAAAGTAGAAAAGGCAGTTGAAAAAATCCCAGTAAAATTAAAAGTGATTCGCTTTGATAAAGCCTTTTTTGAATCCAAACCGCAAGATTTGCAAAATCTTAAAGCCAAATATCCTTTCTTCTTTCCTGAAGGCAATGATGATAAAGTATGGTTAGATAAAATGCAAAATCCATTGTGGAGAGAATTACACCAAGAAGTGGAAAAAAAATACCCAAACTTTGACACTCAAACAAGCGATATTGAATTGCTTTTCAAACATTTTAAATATTATTTTCCAGAAACGATTCTGCCCGATGTTTATACAGTGATTGCCGAAATGGATTATAACAACAAAGTGATTTATGCCAATGATAAAATGGTAATTGCTTTGGAATTATACCTCGGAAAAGACCATAAATTCTATCAATTCCCGGAATATTTAAAACAAAATTTTGAACCGAGACAACTTTTACCTGATATAGTCTCTAATTTTAGTTTAAGAAAAATTCCACCTCCTTCGGATAAAACCTTGCTTTCGCAAATGATCTATTATGGGAAACAATTGTATTTAAAAGATTTAACATTGCCTAATTATACAGATGCAGAAAAAATTGGCTATACACCAAAACATATTGCTTGGTGTAAAGAAAATGAAAGTTATATGTGGCGTTATTTTATTGATAAAGAATTATTATATAATTCAGATTCAAAATTACCAGGTCGATTTATTACTTTAGCGCCATTCTCAAAATTCTATTTAGAAATTGACAATGAATCTCCAGGTAGAGTTGGTACATGGATAGGTTGGCAAATTGTTCGTTCCTATATGGACAATAATGAAGTTTCTTTGCAGGAAATGCTAAAAATGGATACCAAAGAATTATTTGAAAAATCTAAATACAAACCCAAAAAGAATGAGTAATACCATCACTTCCGAAATTAATTTTTTAATTGAACTTGATACTAATAGAGTCCCCGAAAAACTTTCTTGGTCGGCACAAGATGGTGGCGTGGCACAGCAAGAAACCAAAGCTATTATGTTATCTGTTTGGGACAATAAAGCTCAGGAAACTATGCGAATAGATCTGTGGACCAAGGAAATGCCAGTGAATGAAATGAAACTTTTTTTCCATCAGACTTTAGTGGCTATGGCAGATACTTTTCAACGCGCTACTGGTGATGAAAAAATGGCGGATACTATGAAAGACTTCTGTGATTATTTCGCAGAGAAATTGGAGTTGAATAAATAAATTTACTTGAATTAAAACTTATTTATATCCTTAAAAACTTCTTCATTCACAGCATCAATATAATCCAAAATAACGTCTCTTCCTGTAGCTTCGGTAGCTGAGGTTACAAAGTACTGCGGCATTTCGGCCCAATTATTGGCCAGCAATTGTTTTTTGTAAGCTGCAATGTGAGAGTCAATTTTAGTCTTGCTTATTTTGTCTGCTTTGGTGAAAACAATACAAAAAGGCACTTCGGTTTCACCGAGATAGGTGATGAACTCCAAGTCAATTTTTTGAGCTTCTAATCGAATGTCTATTAATACAAAAGCACAAACTAATTGTTGTCTGCTTTCAAAATAATCGGTAATAAATTCTTGAAAAACTTCCTTTGTTTTTTTGGAAACACGAGCATAACCATATCCGGGTAAATCCACCAAAAACCAATTGTTATTAATTTTAAAATGATTAATAAGTTGGGTTTTCCCCGGCTTACCAGATGTTTTTGCCAAATTTTTATGATTGGTCAACATGTTAATCAAAGAAGATTTGCCAACATTGGAACGGCCAATAAAAGCATATTCGGGCAAAATTTCTTTTGGACACAAACTAACATCAGAATTACTAATGATAAACTCGGCGGTATTAATTTTCATTTTGATTGATCTTTAAAATAAAAAAGCACATAACAAGGGCTTTTTGTCTATAAATGCACTTCTTTTAACCATTCATGTAAAAGTTTATTAAACTCGTCAGGATGCTCCATCATGGCAGCATGTCCACACTTGTCAATCCAATACAATTCGGAATTTGGCAGTAATCTATGAAAATCTTCCGCAACTTGAGGAGGGGTAACTTGATCATTTTTTCCCCAAATAATACAGGTTTTTACATGCATTTTTGGCAAATCTTTAGCCATATTATGACGAATAGCGCTTTTAGCAATTGTCAATGTTTTAATTACTTTTATTCTGTCATTTACAATGGCAAAAACTTCATCTACCATTTCTTTCGAAGCACTTTTCGGGTCGTAAAATACAACCTCTGTTTTTTTCTTAATGTATTCATAATCCCCTCTTTTTGGGTAACTATCGCCCATCGCGCTTTCATAAAGTCCTGAGCTCCCGGTTATTACCAATCCAGCAACTTTTTCGGGATACATTTTTGAGTGATACAATGCAATATGACCTCCAAGTGAATTTCCTAAAAGGATTACCCGATTAAATCCTTTAAAAGTTATAAAGTCTTTTACGTATCTAGCAAATGCTTTTACATTGGTTTTTAAAAGATTTTGTGAATACAATGGCAATTCAGGAATGACTACTTTATAACCATTCTTTGAAAAATAATCGGCCACGCCATTAAAGTTGCTTAAGCCACCCATTAATCCATGTAAAACGAGTATTGGCGTGCCTTCGCCAGCTTCATAATACGTATATCTTCCTTCTTTTTTATAGTTTTCTTTCATCAAAATTACAATCCTATCATAAGTCACAAATATAAGATTTTATGAATATAATCTTAGATTAATTGGGATTATTTGACGCAATTGTGAAAAATTTTCTTGCTAAATTTATTCATGGTCTAATAGGTTAATTGTCAACATAGTTTTCAAATTTTATTTTCTTTATTTTGAATTAACATCAAAACACTAGTGTTAATCTCTCTTTTTTTTGTCAAAATCTTTCAAAATCTAAGCTTTATTAATGATATGTTAAATTTTTAGAAAAA
>CAIMMM010000068.1 GCA_903842575.1 uncultured Bacteroidota bacterium
ACAAGATGCTGCGCACCACCGAACCGGGCAAAAACCCAAGCTCCCCCAAGATTTCCTCCAAAGCCCGAATCGGTTTTTTATCCGGGGACAAGGGAATCACGATTTGCTCGAAAGGGATATTGTGGTTTTGCAATAAAGCGCTGACAGGGGAGCTAACAATATCGGTCATTCGTTTTCTCCAACAAGAGATTTGGATAGCAATTGGATCGAAAACATCCGCCTAAAATGGCGGCTGTTTTTTGGTGTTGAATACTAAACAAACCGTGCAATTTTGTCTATAAACGATAGATCCGTTGCAAGATTGGCTCTAATACAATTGATTTGATGAACTACTGTTTAAGTTTTTTAATCACCTTCTCATAAATCTCCTTGTATGTTGCATCTTTCTTTAGCCAATTATTTGTTTCTGTTGGTAACCAATCTTCACCTGTGTAATCTTTCTTACCCGCTTTTTTTGTGTCCAGAATGTATTGAATTGATTGAATTATTTTAATAATAAAATCATCAAGCGGCTGGTCAAGATTAAGAATATATTTCTCTGCTCTTTTTATATAAGGTTGTCCTTTTAGTTCTTTAAGCTTGATAGTTAGTTCTTCACTTGTTTCTATATTGTTTAAATTGTCTTTAAAGAAATAAATTGAAGTCAATGCAACAATAACATCATTTATGTAATTATTTTGAAGTATCTCATAACGTGGAAAATATTCTGACTTTATTCTATTTACTCTTTCTGAAACCCTATACGCAAGAATTAATTGAAAAAATTGGTCGTCTTCATTTGTTGACATATTAAAAATCTGGTCGCAATAAACTTCAGAAAAAACAAGCTTGTGTCTACCTATAGTTGATATAGGAACTTGCAAGTAAAATGAAAGGTAAGCAACACCTAAATCAATGTTGTGAATTTTTAAGTGCATTGGACTGTTTCCAAAAGGATTACGATATTTCTTCTTGTTTACAGTAGCCCATTCACCATCTTTTTTGTCGTAAAAAATTCCAACTGAATCAAGGTTACTAAAAATTTTGTTTTGAATTCTGTCGCCTGAATGCAGGTCTCTTGCGCTAATTGCATTTTGGCTATTGCTTGCAACAGCAATATCCATTGAAATTTTAGATGTTCTTGTTTTGTCCTGTATTTTGGTAAGGCGCATTAAAATCTGAACTTCATCAGGTAGAGGTCATTTACAATTCTTGTAAGAGTTTTTGTTGTCTGCCCACCGTTCACTATTTGAAAATTTATTATTGAGAGCCTTTCTCCGTCAACTTCGAAGTCTTCGCAAACGGCATTAATACCGTTATTTAATATCCAAAAATTGGATTTTTTCCCTTTTGAATATTCTTTTTTTATTTTAGAATTTATATCATTCTCACCTTTATAGTAGCGAACATTTAATGCAAGTATGAGTTCCTTTTTTTCTTCTATTATTGGTTTTAGCGAATTCGCAACAATGCTTGTAACAATTGTTTTAACTGGAGTTAAATTTTCATCGTAGTAGTTAAGTTCCTTAATAAAGTACTCATTTTTAATTATCTTTAAAAATACATTATTTTTAGGAATTTCAATATCATCATAGAGTTCTTCTAATTCTTCATAATTGTAAAATTTAATTTGAAAGTTAATCCCTCTGTCGCTGTAGTTTGTGTAAAGTGCTTTGATGTCGGTTTTAATTGACCCATCAAAGTTGTTATCAATATAATAGAATATTATGTTATATTTATTATTATTTAAGTTTTGAGTAGTTAGTATTGGTGATATTTCCCCATCAATTAGTTTTCTAAGCTTTGGATTTGGTATTAGTTGCTCTTGATTAATATTTAAAATCCAGTCAATGAATTTTTTGTTCTTCTTGATTTCATTTGTATTCAATAGTTGTCCGTTTGAATACTTGAATTGAAAAACACTAATCTCTCTGTTTTTTTGATTTGTTAATATTGCATCATTTCCTAAATCGTTTGACATATCTACAATATGGTCTTTGATAAAACTGTCATTGTCTGTACCGTCATATTCAAAGTCAATAATTTTACTGAAACATTCTTTTAAAATAAAATGTCCGAATGCAGTTCCATCATTTTGATATTCAAACTGTTTTGTCAGGCCGGTTACTTGATCTTTAATTTTTGCGTAAAAGCTCATACTGTTTATTTTCCTGTCTGCCGGTTGAAATAAGCACTGCTGCCAAAGTTAGATATTAAATTAATTCGTAATATTCGCCGCCGTGATCTAAAAAATGACATGCGGGCGAAGTGCTGTGTCGCGCCGGATATTGGCACAAAAAACTTGGGCATGTATGGGAAATTTTAAAATACTGGACATTTTGAGCAAAATTTTCCAATATTTGAAATCAAACCCTAGCCGCGATGCGACTTCCAAAGCCAACACCCGAATATCGGATAAAACGAACAGGCAATCCCGACATTACTCTTCTATTATGCCAATTCACCACAGTTCTTACTTTTATGGAGACGCGGATTTTCTGTTTTTTCGCGCCGTCACTATTTGCTGGTTATTGTAGCATTCAGGAATGAGCGGGAAAGCTGCAACATCTTCACTGGTCGTCGAGAAAAAACAAAAATCGGCGTCAGTCGTGCGGCGGGTTAGTCTAGCGAGTGCTGCAATCCACTTCCGCACGAAACCAAGGCAATGCCGACACAGACCCCAATCATTTCAATTCCGCGTTAATCGCCGCTTTCGCCTTACCGTCAAGCTTTTCCCAAGTGGTCGCAGTGGCTTTGCCCCTCGATGTAACGCTGATTTTGAACATATTGGATGAAGGCCACGGCGATCAACAGCACCTCGCAACGGATAGGGGTTTATAGCTTCCCTGCAATCTGGATTCCGGCAATCCATGCCGGAATGACGAGATTTTAACTTTCATGTGATTGCCCTGCCCCAATCACGCCCCGTTTCCCCAAATCCTGTAATATTTCAGCCCCATAAGCCAGGATTGGCGCGGGATCGGATAC
>CAIMMM010000069.1 GCA_903842575.1 uncultured Bacteroidota bacterium
GTATGCCACGATTATTTTTAGTTTTTTTTTAAAAGAAACACAAAAATAACTTTATGCAACTTTACAAATAAAAACAATTTTATGAAAAAAATATTGCTCTGCCTAACTTTTTTATTGTCTATTATTTCATGTTCAAATGCTCAGAAAAAAGAATTTTCTAAAGAAAGTTTGACAAAGAAATTAGTAACACTTGATGATTCCGAAATTACATTTAAAGATATTCTAAAACGTCATAATGGCAAAGTAACTGTTATTGAAGTTTGGGCTTCATGGTGTGGTGATTGTGTAAAAGCAATGCCAAAATTAAAAGATTTACAAGCCAACAATCCTAATGTAGATTATGTATTTATTTCAATGGATAAAGCGGTTGACAAATGGAAAACAGGAATTGAAAAGCATGAGTTAAAAGGAGATCATTATTGGACAAAAGAAGGTATGAAAGGTGAATTTGGTAAATCAATAGATTTAGATTGGATTCCAAGATATATCATCATTGACAAAAAAGGGAAAATAATTACCTATCGTGCTATAGAAACAGATTTCGAACAAATAAATACTACTTTAAAATCACTAAACTAATGAGACAAAAGATTGTTGCTGGAAACTGGAAAATGTACAAAAATGCTGAAGAAACTGAAGATTTATTAAACGATTTAATTGATAAGTTACCCAACGACATTGAAGCTCAAATCATTGTAGCTCCAACATTTATAAATCTTGCTTCGGCGGTTGACCATTTGGAATTCACCAATATTGATGTTGCTGCGCAAAATATGCACCAGTCGGAATCGGGTGCATTTACAGGAGAAATTTCTGCAGATATGCTAAAGAGTATTGGTGTAAATATTGTAATTCTTGGGCATTCTGAAAGACGTGCCCATTTTCACGAAACGGATGCTATATTGTCCTTTAAAGTTTCAACAGCATTAATTCACAATATGACTGTTATTTTTTGTTTTGGAGAAGAATTAAAAGACCGACAAAACAATCAACATTTTAATATTGTTGAAAATCAATTACGTGATGGATTGTTTCATATTGATAAAAATGATTGGTATCAAATAGTTTTAGCCTATGAACCTGTTTGGGCTATTGGCACTGGAGAAACTGCTAGCCCAGAACAAGCTCAAGAAATGCATGAGTTTATTAGAGAAACTGTTAGAAAAACATACGGAAGTGATGTGGCAGAAAATGTTTCTATTCTATATGGAGGAAGTGTAAAACCAGACAATGCAAAAGAAATTTTTTCAAAACCCGATGTAGATGGTGGATTAATTGGAGGTGCAGCATTGAAAGCCGAAGATTTTGCTGCTATTGTGAGTGCGATTTAGAACCAAAAGTTATATATTTTATAATAAAACCTTTCATTTATATTGAAAGGTTTTTTTTATAAAAAAAATATTATAATGTATTTTAACAGTTTTATTTGCTTTTAAACGATTTTAATTATATATTTACGTCAATAATTAAAGTTTTTCTGCAATGAAAAAATATTGTATACTCCTTTTAATGTTTGTTTTTTGTTTACAAACAAAGGCACAAATAGATACACAAAAACGGTTCCAATCGGATACACGGAAATATTATGTATGGAACATTGAAGGCAATGCCTATGAACTCCAGGAAACCGAATATGAGCACTCCATTATTGACATTCGGGAAATTGGTTCAAAAACCAATGGATATATCGTCATTAGTATGAATGACAATGGATTATCACGATTATATCATGGGTCAATTACTGGTTTTAGTCAGGATAATGAAAATGAAGGGACTTGGTATATGCGATCTAAATTTATAAAAGCAAAACTTACTTATAATCCAAAAGAGAATACAATAACCTATTTATTTGAAGCAAATGAAAAACGTTATAATAAATTATTTGTTTTTAATGTAGCTCCGGATTCTGAAGTAGCCGCTTCAGTTAAAAAAATAGAATAAATTTCAAATTATTATATCCCAATGTTTTTAGAAATTAATTTGCAGATTACTACATTTGCAAAAAAAACATGTCAAATATTTATTTAGGATATCATTTTACTGTTGAACCCAAAGAACTTGGTTCAGAAATTCTTATCGCCGAGTTGGGAGAAAAACCTTTTGAAAGCTTTATTGAAACGGATTTAGGAATTGTTGCCTACATTCAAAAGGAATTTTGGACAGAAGATATTCTTGAAGATATTTACATTTTAAACTCCCCAGAATTTACAATTTCTTATACTTATGAAGAAATAGAGCAAGTGAATTGGAATGAAGAATGGGAAAAGAATTTTGAACCCATTGATGTGGATGGCAATTGCCACGTTCGAGCACCATTCCATCCAAAAACTCCCGCAGAATTTGACATTATCATTGAACCAAAAATGAGTTTTGGAACAGGTCATCATGAAACTACGCATATGATGATTCAACATTTATTAGAAATTGATGTTGCCAATTTAAAAACCTTAGACATGGGCTGTGGTACTGCAATATTAGCTATTCTTGCCGAAATGAAAGGCGCAAAACCCATTGATGCTATTGATATTGACAACTGGTGTTACTTGAATTCAATTGAGAATGTAGAGCGTAATAATTGTAATGTTATTACTGTTTACGAAGGAGATGCGGCACTCTTAAATGGAAAAAAATACGATTTAATCATTGCAAATATCAATAGAAATATTCTGTTGAATGACATGCAACAATATGTGGATTGTTTAAACCCCAAAGGGACGTTATTGTTGAGTGGTTTTTATTCGGAAGATATTCCATTTATAGATGCATCATGCACAGAAAAAGGCTTAACGTATGTTAAAAAGTTAGAAAGAAACAATTGGGTATCCTTGAAATATGTAAATTTGGGTTTCAATTAAATGTTTAAATAAAAATGGCAACTATAGAAAAAACGCAACAAGAAACTTCGGTCCTCGAAGCCGTTGATGTCAATAATGAAATTGTCCTATTTAATGATGATGTCAATACTTTTGATCATGTTATTGACACTTTAATTCGCGTTTGCAAACACACTTCGGAGCAAGCGGAACAATGTGCGATTTTAGTACACTATAAAGGAAAATGCACTGTTAAAACCGGTTCTTATAATGAACTTGAACCACAATGCACTCAGTTATTAGAAGCTGGATTAAGTGCCGAAATAATTTAGTCTCTTCAATAATCTTTTAACGAAATACTTTATATGGAACAATACGGAAAGATTTTACTTATTGCCATGCCTCTTTTTCTTTTTTTAATCGTTATTGAAAAAATTTATGGCTATTACAAAGGAGAAGATACAGCTCCTTATATGGATAGTGTTTCAAGTATTAGCTCTGGAATTACCAATGCGGTTAAAGATGTCTTAGGTTTAAGTGTTACTTTTATTTCCTATGAATGGTTAGTTTCTAAAGTGGCAATTTACCACTTAGAAACGAATGTGTTGGCTTTTATAATAGCCTTTATCGTTATTGATTTTTATGGTTATTGGACCCATCGATTGGCACATCAAATAAATTTTTTATGGAATAAACACGCCATTCATCACAGTAGCGAAGAGTTTAATTTGGCTTGTGCTTTAAGGCAAACCGTTTCTAGCTTTATTAATTTATTCATTATTTTACTAATTCCTGCAGCTATACTTGGTGTTCCATCGAAAGTAATTGTCCTTACTCTTCCCATTCAATTGTTTATGCAGTTTTGGTATCATACGAAACATATTAAAAAAATGGGATTTCTAGAAAACATAATAGTAACACCTTCACATCACCGAGTACATCACGCTATAAATCCAGTGTATATGGATAAAAACCATTCACAAATATTCATTATTTGGGATAAACTTTTCGGCACTTTTCAAGAAGAATTAGAGACCGTCCCTCCTATTTATGGCATTACAAGACCCGCTCAAACATGGAATCCCATCCGGATTAATTTTCAACATTTACGGTTGCTAATTTCGGACGCTTGGCGTGCCGAAAACTGGAAAGACAAATTTACTATTTGGTTTCAACCAACAGGTTGGCGCCCCCAAAATTTTGAAGAAAAATATCCTGTAAATAAAATTACTGATGTTTTTAATTTTAATAAATATGGCACTCAAAATTCTTCCCATTTGGTTTATTGGTCGATTATACAAATGTTTATTACATTAGCTTTTACAAGCTTTCTTTTTAATAACATCGCCCAAATTGGTTTGCCTGGAATCTTTATTTATGGCTGCTTTATTTTTCTAACCATTTATAGTTATACCGAGTTAATGGATGCAAGAAAAACATCGGTTTTTTGGGAAAGTCTTCGATTCGTTTTAGCTATTGGAATTCTATTTTATTATGGCGATTGGTTTGGGTTGAACTCAGTGATTTCAACTGGAAATTATATCCTTATTCCCTATTTTTCCTTTTCCTTATTTGTGAGTATTTATTTTGTTCGAATTGATTTTAAGAAACCACTTTTAGCAAAATCTTAAACCCTATGAAAAGTCAAAATCTTTTAAAAATCTTCCTTGGAATTACTATCATTTATATGCTGTTAATTAGCATTGGTTATGAAAATTTCGTTTGGTATTTAAAACCTTTTTTACTTCCTATTTTATTTTATTCCGTGGTAAAAAACGATGCGTTTGAAACCAAAAAATGGTTGTTATTAGCACTACTATTTTCGTGGATTGGAGATTTTGTTTTACTATTTGCAAACAAAGGAGAACTTTATTTTATATTTGGGTTAATCTCGTTTTTGATAGCCCACATATTATTTATAGCGCTATTTATAAAACAAAAATCAAATGTTGTTCATCATAAACAAACGTTATATTGGTTTGGATTAAGCCTTGTGTTGGTCTACTTATTTGGAATGCTTTCTATATTAATTCCAAAATTAGGCGACTTGAAATTCCCCGTCGGAATTTATGCCATGACCATTTCGTTAATGCTAATTGAAACTATAAAAGGCAGTTTTAATTGGGAAGATAAATCAAAATATTTGGTACTAATTGGAGCCATTTTCTTTGTGACTTCTGACAGTATCTTAGCAATTAATAAGTTTTACACTGTGATTCCTAATGCTTCATTTTGGATAATGATAACCTATCTGATTGCTCAGTTTTGTATTGTAAAAGGAATTTTAAAAATGAATTATTTTTAAACTAACTCATTTTTCCCATTGCACAACTCACATACGATTTTGCTTTTGTAACAATAGAATTAGCTTCTCCATCTTCAGGATAACCAATAATTTTTAGAGTTTCTTTTACATTTAGAAGTGCTAAGTCATCAACATATTCGAAAGAAACTTGACTTTGCTCAACATCAACTTTCACATCATTTATATTTGTTAGTGCCGCTAACTTATTTGTGATTGTATTTTGACAACCACCACATTTTAAATTCTGAATTTTAATTGTTGTTTTCATGATAATAAACTTTTTTTTGCAAATTTACTTTGAAAAGTGAAAAAAAATTATGACAATTATCACTCTTTAAAAAAATTAATGTGACAATTTGTCTTTTAAAAAACCATAAAGATAAGTTCCAAAAACAGCACCAAACAAAATCAATCCTCCACTTAAAAAACCAGCACCAAGAAGAATAAAAATTGGACCTGGACATGCACCAACCAAAGCCCAACCCAATCCAAAAATAAATCCACCAATCCAATATCGTGCTGAACCTTTTTCTTTATCTTGAATTACAATTGTGTTTCCTTTAATATCTTTTATTTCTTTTCTTTTAATGATTTGCAATCCAACAATTCCTGTGATTATGGCAACTATAATAATTCCGTACATATGAAAAGATTGAAATTGAAACATTTCATAAATTCTGTACCACGAAACAGCTTCGGATTTGGTTAATACGATACCAAAAAAGAATCCAACGAGTAAATATTTTAACGCTTTCATATTTTAAAAAATTAGAGGTAAAATAAAATGTGCCATGATAAATCCTCCAACAAAAAATCCAATTACTGCTTTTAAAGAAGGAAGTTGCAAATTACTCATACCCGAAATGGCGTGTCCAGAAGTACATCCACCAGCATATTGAGAACCAAAACCAATTAAAATTCCTCCAATTATCAAAATTAAAATCATTTTTGGTGATTGAAAAATATCCTCTCCAAAAAGGGTGGCTGGTAATAACTTCCCATTAGGAGCATCAATTTTTAATGCGGCCAATTGTTCAATTGTTTTTGGATTTATAGCAACATTGGAGTCATCACTTAAAAAATGAACCGCTACATATCCGCCAAACATAGCGCCAAACACAACAACCAAATTCCATCGTTGCGATTTCCAGTCCCAATCAAAAAAAGAGATAGATTTTCCAATACCAGTCATGGAACAAAGCGAACGTAAATTGGAAGACATTCCAAAAACTTTTCCAAAGTAATTTAACAACAACATCACCATTCCTATCAAAAAACCCGAAATTGCCCAATGCCAAGTATGCGTTACTGTTTCCATAATTGATTTTTTTTACAAAAATAGAAATTCATTTCAAGTCGGTCCTATTATTATTAACTTTAAATACATAATTTTGAATAATAATTTTGCACGATTATTGTTCACCCAAAAAAAAACATTTATCGATTATGAAAAACAGCACATTCCTCCTATCAATCATCTTTATTTTAATTATCACAACCTCATGTGTAAGTACAAAATCTACCCTAAAAAATGTAGATGATAATGCGCCTTCTCCAAAACTAACAAAAGAAAACACTTTTCTAATAACTCAATACAGCAATGACAAAAAGTATGGTTATGACCCTGATTATCCAATCAATGTTTTTTATCTGAACACAAAAAACGAAAATTTAAACGCACAGCGATTTCTAGATGCGTTGGCGGGTCCTAACGGAGAAAAGATATCCTATACAAAGCTTGAAAGCTGTTGTCCATTCCCAACCAAAAGACATGAAATTGGGGCTGGCTTTTTGGATGTTTATGAGGTAATGTGGCTCGGTAAATCAAATCCCATAAAACTATATATAAACATTTATGAAAAAGGTTATTTGATGGTTCCAATTGGACTGTCAATAAAAAAGTAAAATCGATAAATTATTCTTAACTTTGTGCTTCAAAATCCCAAAATAATGAACATAAATATTATTCCACAAATCAAACATACAGATAGTGGAAACTTCTTTTTACTTGCAGGCCCATGTGCTATTGAAGGGGAAGAAATGGCAATGAAAATTGCCGAAAAATTAATTACTATTACAAACAAACTTCAAATTCCTTTTGTTTTCAAAGGTTCTTTTAAAAAAGCTAATCGTTCGAGAATAGATAGTTTTTCTGGAATTGGTGATGAAAAAGCATTAAAAATTCTTCGAAAAATATCCGAAACATTTCAGGTTCCAACCGTTACTGACATACATACCAATGAAGATGCAGTTATGGCAGCGCAATATGTTGATGTGTTGCAAATCCCTGCATTTCTAGTTAGACAGACCGATTTAGTTGTTGCTGCTGCAAATACTGGAAGAACTATAAACTTAAAAAAAGGGCAATTTATGAGTCCGGAAAGCATGAAACATGCTGTCCAAAAAGTTTTAGATTGCAATAATAAAAACGTGATGGTCACGGATAGAGGTTCCATGTTTGGCTATCAAGATATGATTGTGGATTTTCGTGGTATTCCAACAATGCAAAATTATGCAACTACAGTACTTGATGTAACGCATTCATTGCAACAACCCAATCAAAATACTGGCGTTACTGGCGGAAGACCCGATATGATAGAAACAATTGCAAAAGCTGGAATAGCTGTTGGTGTGGATGGAATTTTTATTGAAACCCATTTTGATCCTGCCAATGCAAAAAGTGATGGTGCAAACATGTTGCATTTAGACCTTTTTGAAGGTTTAATGACGAAATTAGTAGCCATAAGACAAACAATTAATAAATTTTAAATCTTACTAATGAAAAAATTAATAGTTATTTCACTATTTTCTCTATTGGGGTTTTCCCAAATTATTTTAGCTCAAGACAAAGCAATTCCAGAAAAATACACTGCCCATAATAAAGGGAAGTTTTTTGTTTATTGGGGAGGTAACAGAGATGATTTTTCAAAGTCTGATATACACTTTACTGGAGAAAACTATGATTTCACCTTAAATAATGTTCAAGCAATCGACAAACCAAAAGGATGGCATGTTGATTATATTAACCCATCAAGAATGACAATTCCCCAAACCAATCTTAGGATTGGTTATTTTATAACAGATCATTATAATATAGCTATTGGAGTTGACCACATGAAATATGTGATGATCCCAAATCAAGTTGTAAATATAAATGGAACTATTACAGGAAATCCGCCTTTTAATGGGATATACAATAATGAATCTATAACATTAACAGAAGATTTTTTGACTTTTGAACATACCGATGGTTTAAATTATATACACACCGAATTTTCACGTGTAGATGATTTCTCTAAATTATTTAAAATTAGAAATACAGATAAGTTTCAAATTAATTTAACTGAGGGAATTGGAGCAGGATTTTTATTTCCTAAAACAAACGCCAAACTTTTAGGTAAAGAAAGACATGATGATTTTCATGTTTCAGGATATGGTGTTTCGGCTAAAGTAGGGCTAAATTTAACTTTTTTTAAATACTTTTTTTTACAAACAGAGTTAAAAGGCGGATACATTAATATGTCTGACATTAGAACCACTAACGCTCCTTCGGATAGAGCATCGCAACATTTTATGTTTGTTGAAAAAATAATTGCTTTTGGAGGGATTTTTAAAATATAAGTAACTAAAAAAGCGGAAGTTACTTTGATAAAAAAGATGGAACTCCAGTTAAAAGATATGCTATAAAAAAATAACGCCAATTAAAAGTGGCGTTATTTTTTTATAATACAATTTAGTATTTGAATTATTCAATTCCATATTGATCAAACAAATATATTAAAGACGCCATTGTAGCAGCACCAAGTTCTAATTCTCTTTTATTAACTGCATCAAATTTGTCGTTGGCTGCATGATGATAATCAAAATAGCGTTGTGAATCGGGAAATAAATCTGCTTTTACAATGTTTTTTGACGTTAAAGGCGAAATATCGGTACCCGCTTCTCCTTTTGTAAAACTTTGAATTAAATAGGGTTCAAACAAAGGTTTCCAACTTTGTACTTTAGCTAAATTTACTTCATCACTTTGAAATGTGAATCCTCTTGGAGTAAATCCTCCAGCATCGCTTTCGAGAGCAAAAATGTGATTCTCATTATTCTGTTTTGATATCTCTTCATATTTTTTCCCTCCTTTTGCTCCATTCTCTTCATTCATAAACAGTACAACTCGAATCGTGTTTTTTGGTTTATAACCCAAATTTTTAAAAATATTCAAGACTTCCATACTTTGTACAACGCCAGCACCATCATCTTGAGAGCCATCTCCCAAATCCCAAGAATCTAAATGTCCACCAACAACCATTATTTTTTCGGGAGTTTCGCTTCCTTTAATTTCTCCTATTACATTATAAGACAATACGTCCTCTAAAGTTTGACAGGATTGTTTTAAATAAAACTTCAAATTAGGATTTTGCTTTAACATTTTACTCAATAATTCAGCGGCATTGGTACTGATAGCAGCTGTTGGAATGTATTGCTCTTTTGGAATATCACCATACCTTTGAGCTCCCGTATGAGGAAAATCATCCAAACGCAAATTCATCGAACGCACTATGGTTGCCACAGCCCCATATTTTGAAGCTGCTCCAGCACCCGATCTTTGATCAACAGCGCCACCATAAGCATTCATGGTTTCAATTTGTGCATTATCCATAGGACGATTATAGAAAACTATTTTCCCTTTTATTTTTTCTGTACCTAATTCTGCTACTTCTTTGAGACTATGCACTTCTATTACTTCAGCAGTTACTCCCTTTTTTGGTGTGGCTATAGAGCCTCCAAGAGCACAAATGGGAACGGTAATTTTTTTATTATTTATTAAAATATAAGCAACTTCTTTCTCGCCACGAACCCAATGAGGCACCATAACTTCTTGAAGATAGACACGGTCAAGTCCTAATGTTTCTAATTGAGCTTTGGTATATATAACCGCTTTCGCTGCACCGGTAGAACCCGACAAACGAGAGCCTATGTCGTTGGATAAATCATCCAGCCATGAATAGCATTTAGAATTGGTTAGTGCAGAATTATAGATTTTTTTAAGCATTTTTTCATCTTGAGATTGACCCACAAGAATCGATGTAAAGAGTAACGAAATAAAGAGAAATTTATACATATCTTTTTTTATCAAAAATAAGTCAAAAAATATTTTATTGAAAAAAAATATTTGAGAAAAAACGAAAAAACCCGATAGCTGTTAAAAACTATCGGGTTTTAATTTGTGAAATTAAACTTTTAATGTCCTCCACTAATTTTTTTATCAAAATCTATCCCTTGATTTCTTAAAATTCCACTTACTTTCCATGCATAAAAAACCAAATAAGCAAAACATAAAACACCAACAATGTAGCTATTTTGAATTCCAATACTTTCTGAAACAGTTCCTTGCAACCAACTTACAATTCCACCTCCCATAATCATCATAATTAAGAAACTACTACCCTGACTGGTATGCTTTCCTAATCCGCTAATTGCCAAGGTAAAAATACAAGGCCAAAGCGTACTACAAAATAAACCAACACTTGTAAAAGCATAAACACTAATCATTCCGCTCGTTGCCATTCCTGTAAAAAGTGCTACGATTCCCAAAGAAGCAAAAATAAGTAACATTCTAGCAGGATTTCCTTTACTAGCTATGTCAGCGGCAATTAAAACTAAAATTATTAATCCGTAAACGTAAAAAGGTGTCAAATTATGTTTTGCAATGGCATTTACAAGTAAGAAAACTCCAAAGGCCATGTATGGCGCAATGAAACGCAATATTTTTTGTGTACTCATATTATCGGTGAAAGCTTCAACAGCTCCAGTCCAACGACCTATCATCAAACTCGCCCAATACAATGAAATATAAGGTGCAATATCTCCAATTGCAAAACCTAATTTACTTTGCATATACGCTGGTAAATTACTTGCTGTTGAAACTTCTACACCTACATACACAAAGATCGCAATCATTCCGAGTACCAATTGCGGATATTTTAATGCTGAATTTTTGGAAGAATTAGTATCCTCTTCAGATTCCTCAATTGTTTCAGGGTGTTCTGGTAATGAAGAAAATTTCAATAAAACGGCTACTAACAGAAAGGCTAATCCTAAAACTAAATAAGGAATTTTAACGCTTTCAATACTCATTTCCGTATTTCCAGTTGCGGCTGCTCCAAAAATAGCGAAACTCACGATTAGCGGCCCAATGGTAGTTCCAAAATTATTGATTCCTCCCGCCAAAGTTAATCGTTGCGAGCCGGTTTTTATAGGTCCCAAAGCAATAGCTAATGGGTTTGCAACGGTTTGTTGTAATGAAAAACCCAAACCAACGGTAAATAATCCTGCCAACATCAGCGGATATGAACCAGAATTTGCAGCAGGATAAAACAATAAAGTTCCAAGCGCGGAAATTACCAATCCTAATGCAAGCCCGTTTTTATATCCAATTTTATTAACTAAATCTTTACCCATCAATAGAGAAATTCCCATATATATTAAGGAACCTACGGTATAAGAGATATAAAATGCAACCGACACCAACTGGCTTTGCGCTTGGGTTAAATCGAAAGCTTTCCTGAAAACTGGGATTAAAATGTCGTTACTAGCAGCAACAAATCCCCAAAAGAAGAAGACGGTTACTAAGGGAATAAATTGTCCCCATTTGGTCTTTAAATTTTCTGTACTCATAATTATAATTTGGTTTGTTTAGTTAATTGGTTTGAAACTAATTGCAGCTCCTCCACCAGGAGCTAAATTTAGTTTAATTTTTGACTTAAAAGTGACTTGTGTTGTTTTTATACTATATGATTTTGGATTATTTTTCCAATCGGCATCAGTACCATCTTGATAGACAATAGCTTGATACTTTTTGTTTGGCGAAAGAAAATTGAGTTTTATTTCCGTTTGACGGGCATTTTCATCAGTAACAGCACCCAAAAACCATCTCTCCCCATTTTTTTCTTTTCGAACTACTGTCAAATAATCCCCAGGTTCTGCTTCCAAATATTTTGATTCCTGCCAATCAAGCGCAACATCTTTAATGAATTGAAAAGCATCGGCATATTTTTCATAATTCTCGGGCAAATCGGCTGCCATTTGTAAAGGCGAATACATTGTTACATACAAGGCCAATTGCTTTGCTAAAGTAGTGTGAACTTGTTCGGTTTTTGATGGATTATAATAACTCATTTTTATTTCAAAAATCCCTGGTGTATAATCCATTGGACCACCTAGAAGTCGAGTAAAAGGTAAAATAGTTTCATGCATCGGCGGATTTCCAACACTCCAAGCATTGAATTCATTACCACGAGCAGCTTCAGCACAAATATAATTTGGATACGTCCTGCTATATCCTGTTGGGCGCGAACTTTCGTGTGAATTGAGCATCATTTTGTAATCGGCAAATCGTCTCGCCACATAATTGTAATGGTTCACCATGGTTTGACCATCATGAAACTCACCTCTTGGAATTATTCGTCCAACATAACCTGATTTGGCTGCTGGGTAACCATACTTTTTCATCAAATCTAAAGCACGGTCTAGATATCTTTCATAATTAGCCACCGAACCTGATGTTTCATGGTGCATGATCATTTTTATTCCTTTTGCTTTTGCATAATCATTTACTTCTTTTAAATTAAAATCTGGATAAGGTGTTGTAAAATCGAAAACATCTTCTTTCCAGTTACCAAACCAATCTTCCCAACCTACATTCCACCCTTCAACCAAAACACCATCAAAACCATTTTTTGCTGCAAAATCAATATATCGCTTGGTGTTTTGAGTGGTAGCACCATGTTTACCTGTTGGTTTTAATTCGCCATTATTTTGAGCATTTTGTGAACCTGCATAATCCCATGTGGCATTTCCAACGTGCATTTCCCACCAAATACCAACATATTTCATTGGTTTTATCCAAGAAGTATCATCAATTTTTGAAGGTTCGTTTAGGTTCAAAATCATTTTGGAACTTACTATATCTCGAGCATCATCACTAACCATAATTGTTCTCCAAGGAGAAACACATGGAGTTTGCAAATAGGCTTTGTCTCCAATAGCATTGGGAACCAAATGAGATGTTAATTTGAAATTTGACACATCTGCATCCAAATGCATCACTGGGTAATTTACTACAGCCGCTTCAAAAATATTTAAGTACAAATTTCCACTTGATTTCATCATTAATGGAGATTGCACTACGTATTTTCCTGAAATGGATTTCATTCCAATACCATTATTCAAATTAACTTTTTCAGTATCGATGCCTGAAAATAAAGTTTCATTATAGGCATACTCATTGCTGTCAAAATCGCCAGGAATCCAAAAAACTTTGTGGTTTCCTGCTAAATTAAACTCCGATTTTTCATCTGAAATAATAAAATAATTCAGGTTATCTTGCTTCGGAAAATCATAACGAAATGCCACTCCTTCGTCAAACACCCTGAAAATAATATTTATCTTTCTGTTGGTTAACGGTTGTGAAAGTGCAACAATCATTTCGTTGTAGTTGTTTTTTATATTGGACTGTTCGCCCAAAACCGGCCGCCAGGTTTCGTTGACTTTTTTTTGACCAATGCTGTCTATTCGGAAATCAGCATCTAGATCGCGTGCTTCTTTTAATTTAATTCCCAAATTACTTTCCTTTACAATTGATTGGCTTTTGTAATTTACTGAATACGTTGGTTTTCCCTCTTTGGAAAGATTAAAAGTAACGCTTAACTTTTGGGATGGTGAAACAACGCTTTGGGAATTACCAATGGCAACGCAAAACAATAACAATAACAAGGGTAGTTTTTTCATAAAAAATTAAGCGATTCGAAGGCAAGAATCTTGGTTTTTAATTAGATCTAAAATTTATCGATTTAAAATTGAATTATTCCTAAAAAACAATCAATTTTTCATAAAAATACATTTATAAACCATACCTACTAAAATTACCTATAATAAAAGTTTACGCAAACGTTTTCTTGTTGACAATTTCCATAAAAAATACCAATTTACTAGGGATTTAATTTTATTTTCCGGCTACATAATCTTGAAGGTAGGCGAATCGTTCGGTTAATTTACCATTTTCGGTCATTTTGGCTCGTTGTAAAATCCCATCTTTATCACCATTGAAAAATGCTGGAATAACGTGTTGCATAAACATTTCTCCAAAACCTTCACTGGCATCTTTAGGCAATTCACAAGGCAAATTATCTACTGACATTACCACGATAGCTCCAGGATGGGTATAAGAAACTTCGCTGTTTTTACTTGGTAAATAGCCGTAAAAGGGATCCGCTATTGTAGAAGCTTTAATTGTACAGGCAATGGGTCCGCCTACATCACAAGAAATATCGGCAACGACTTTAATTTTACAATCTGGTGCACGAAGCATTTCACGAGATAAAATTACTGGAGCTTCATTACTATGAAAATGACCCGCCATATAAATATCGGCAACTTTTGTAAAACGTTCAAAATCTGACACATAATCTTGCGGGTTTTTATAGAAATCTAAATTATCTAAAACTTGACCGTCCTTGCGTTTGTTATAATCCAACACATCTATTTGCGTGTACACAGGCTGATCGTATATTTTGGTTAGAAAATCATCTATTGACACGTGCTTGATTTTGATGCCCTCTAAAATTTCTTTGGTACCCATTCCTACTTTCCCACGACCTGTTACTACAATTTTTATAGGAGGAAGTGTTTGTCTTTTTAGTTTTTCAATTAATGCCTCTTTCCCATTGAGCGTTTCCGCTTTTGGAATTGTAAATAATTCAAATTTAATTCCGAAAGCACGAAATCCATTATAGGCACCAACAATTCCAGCATATCGTCCAAAACCAATTAGTCTTCTGTTTTTTTCATCTACTATTGTTTCGTGGTCGTAGAGCTCAATTCTTTTGGATAAAATAGCTTGAAGTAATTTCCTATTATATTCTTGTTTCTTAATAGTATGAGAAAAGAAAAAGTATTTTTTATTGGGAATTAAAAAATCAACAGGAACTTCTTTTACACCAAAAAACACATCGCAATCTGATACATCACCCGTCACTTCAATACCAAGACTGCTATATTGATTATCCGTAAAGATTCGAATATCAGAACTTTCTACTTTTATAATAGCATTAGGATAATCCTTTTTCAAACGAACTAATTCTTCTGGCGAAAAGACAACTCTTCTATCAATAGGTATTTTTCTTTCTTTTATAATTCCAAATTTCATAGTGCATTTTTAAGCACACCAAAAGTAGTTGTAACGAAAACGTTTTCAAAACTTTTTTAAAGAAATAAAAACGATATCTTTAAACTAATTTTTTAGATAAATAATAATAAAACACAGTGAAAAACTGTGGAAAACCTGTTGATAGCTTTTTGAAAAAGTTAATTTAAGATTTTCTTGTTTGGTTATATTTGTTAATCTAATACTTTAAAAATGAATTTTTCAAAATATACAATCCTATTATTACTCGCCATTCTATTCTTTACAAAATGTTCTAAGCAAGAAAAGACAGAAGAGGGAATATTAAAAGTAAATACGAATGGAATTCCTGTGATGCAACCTTTGTTGGAAGAAATGCCAGCCCTCACAGCTTCTTACATCAATGCAAAAAAGAATACCATAACTCGTTTTTTTGAAAATACATGGTCAAAAAGTAATGATAACGTAAGTTTTTTGGTGGCAAAAAATGGACAAATTATTTATGAGAATTATTTGGGTTTTTCCAATAAACGAACAGACGAAAATATTACAAAAGATACACCGCTGCATATTGCATCTGTAAGCAAAGTTTTGACATCCACTGCAATTTTGCTTTTAATTGACACCGGAAAATTAAAATTGGATCAAAAAGTAACCTCAATTATTAAAAACTTTCCATATCCCGATGTAACCATTCAAACATTGCTAAACCATAGAAGCGGCATGAAAAACTATGCTTATTTCACTTTTGACAAAAACATTTGGAATAGAAAAGAAACCCTGACTAATGAAGATATTGTTAAAATAATGGTGGATAATGAAATTCCATTAGAATCCAAAACAGATACTCGTTTTAGTTATTGCAATACTAATTACGCCATTTTGGCATTGGTTATTGAAAAAATTACAGGATTGAGATACCCAGAAGCCATGAAGCAAATGATTTTTTCTCCCCTGGGGATGAACAATACTTTTGTATTTGATATCGAAAAAGACAGAGATAATGTTGCTCCTTCTTATAAAGGTAATAATGTGGAAATTGGAGTTGATTATCTTGATGGAATTTATGGAGATAAGAATATTTATTCTACGCCTCGAGATTTACTAAAATTTGACAAAGCACGTTATGCACCGTTTTTCTTGAACCCTGATTTGTTGAAAAAAGTTTATACTGGCTATAGCAATGAACATAAAGGACAACGGAATTACGGGCTTGGAGTGAGAATGACAGAATATGAAAATGGAGAAACTTTTTATTATCATAATGGTTGGTGGCATGGCAATACTTCCTCATTTCTAAATTTAAGAAAAGAGAAAGTTACGGTTATTGTTTTATCTAATAAATTTACCAAAAAAACCTATCAAACCAAAAAACTAGCAGCGCTGTTTGGTGATTATCCTTTTAAGCTAGATGGTGACGAATAACAATTCACTTTTATACTTGCAAATTAATGTGCTATATTTGCGGTCTGATTTTTGCTATGGGATTTTCTAATTCATAAATCAAAAATGGGGTCGACTGGTTTTGACAGCAAGTCGAATTGAAAAGTAAGCACGTCGAGAACTGGGACAATTCTCGTTAATAAAAGGTCTCAAAACACTTACACGGCGAAGGAAACTACGCTCTTGCTGCATAATCTGAATTAAAGTAAGATTAGCCACGTCCTACTAGGTAGGAAAGTGAGATTTCTCTCAAAAGCCTTGGTTTGTGGCGGTTGATTAAGAGGAATCGTAAAAATAAACCTAGATTTGGTAGCGCTTCGATGCCATTTCGAAATTAAGAAGTTAAGCGTTTGGTGGTTGTTTCTGTCCTAGCCCAACGTCGAAAATCCAAACAGAAAATAAGCGTGTAGAAAGTTTTTTAGTTGCTTGTTTGGACCCGAGTTCGATTCTCGGCGACTCCACTTAAAAAAGGATAA
>CAIMMM010000070.1 GCA_903842575.1 uncultured Bacteroidota bacterium
ATTTCAGTATTAAAACGCTGTCTATCGTCAGCAAAGCGCTCTTGCAATTCTTTCAAGCGAGGTTGAATTTTTCGCATTTTTGCCATCGATTTAAAACTAGCTTGTGACAAAGGGAAAAATAAAAGCTTAATACAAAAAGTGACACCAATAATCGATAAACCCCAGTTGTCAACAAGTCCATGGATTTTATTTAGTAACCAATAAATTGGCTTACCAATAAAAGTAAGTACACTATAATCAACAGTGAGTTCAAGTCCGGTTGCAACCTTTTCCATCATCGGTTGAATTTTCGGACCCGCAAATAATTGTGATGAAAATTTAGCAACTGAATCAGTTTCAACAGACACCATAGGTGAATAAGTACCAATTACAAAACGCTTATCATTTAAATCTTTAGTATAAAAATGATTTTCTTGATCAGCAGGTGGAACCCATGCAGATGCAAAATAATGCTGTATAAATGCAGCCCATCCACCTTTAGAAACTTCATTCAACGTTTCTTCATCCATGTCATCAAAACTTATTTTTTGATACTTATTTTTTTCCGTATAAATAACACCACCATCATAAGCTCTCATACCACCAGTCAGCATATTACCTTTACTACTGGTATCTTGAACTTTTAATAGTTGACTATACTGTCTCCCTGTCCAAACTTTACCAGAAGCATTATTAACAATCTGATCTAGTTTTATTTCATAACTACCACGAGTAAAAGTGTATATTTTAGTAAAAACTAACCCTTGGTTATCTGTCCATGTTAGAGGAACTTCAAAACTATCTTGCTCAGGTTGTAACGAATAATCAGTTTTCTCACTCACATATACAGTGTAGTGATTTGGTGCTGAAGGAAGACCCGCATCTGCGATTAAACCACTTTGAGCAACAAACATTTTATCTACACTATTATTAAATAGTCGAGTTGGAGTTGAATTTATTTCAGCAGGATTCATTCCAACTAGCTCACGTAGACTGTTAACTACATTATTAGCTTTTTCAACTGAATAGCTTAACAAATCTAAATTTGTTACTGTTCCACCTTGTAAATCTATTTCTAAGGCAATAACATCTGTTTTAATTTTTATTGTTTTAGCAGTTGTAGTTGCTATTGTTGCAGTTGGAGCTTGTAATTCAGAATCAGCTTGCGCAGTTGATTGTGACGCTATAGGTAAATCTTCTTTACTTTTCGCAATTTCCGAATTTGAAACCGCAGCAACTTCTGGTTTAGGATTATAGTCCTGCTCCCAAGCCTGCCACAGCATAAATATCAGCATTGCAAAAGTAACAACGAGTATAAATCTTATATTATCCATTCTTATTACCAATTTTTTCTGGAACAGGATCAATGCCACCTTGATGAAAAGGTTGACATTTCAATAATCTTTTTAAGGTGATATAACAACCAATTAAAGCGCCATGTCGTTCAAGCGCTTCTATAGAGTAACTGGAACAGCTTGGATAAAAACGACAGTTAGAACCCAGTAAAGGACTTATAAAGTATTTGTATAACCTTATTACAGCAATTAGCAAGAACCGCATCTAGACACCAATCTTAGCCAATGTTTTTCCAGTGAATTTCTTAATAATTCTAATGGAACATCAAGCGCTTCTTTTCGAGCTAAAACAACAATATCCATGTTACCGAGTTTTTGTTGTTGATTTCTAAAATTTTCCCTAACCGTACGTTTGATAATATTTCTATCTACCGCCTTCCTTATATTTTTTTTTGCTATTGCCAAACCCAATCTAGGGTGACCATAATCATTCTTAATAGCTAATAAGGTAAAATATGCATCACTTGATTTAACAGGCTTACCAAAGACTTTCTTATATTCGGATGGTTTCTTTAAACGTAACGTGGAGGGAAAATTGTAATTTTGCTCTATCACCCAATATCAACTACACAGTTAATTTGGCACGGCCTTTTGCTCTACGAGCATTCAAAACTTTACGACCGCCTACTGTTGCCATTCTTGCGCGGAAACCATGAGTTCTTGCTCGTTTAATTTTACTTGGTTGGTACGTTCTTTTCATAATATCAAAACCTAATTAGTTGAGTGTTAACAAAAACACATAAAAAAGCCTATGGATGATAAAATAATATGTATAACATGTCAAATACGTAATTCAATGTCTCATATTATTAATCGTTAATAATTCTATTTTTCAATCTATTTCAATCATAACCATAACTAACTTAATGAACTTAATTTGGAATAATTGCCTTACTAAACTCGAAAATGAAATCGCCAGTTCTGATTTTAGTACTTGGATTAGGCCCCTACAAGCAATTGAAACTAATGATAAAATACAACTACTAGCGCCTAATAAATTTGTTCTTGATTGGGTTAAGCAACATTACTTTGAAAAAATAAAAGATTCAGTCAATGAATTATCAGATAACAAACTTGATCTCAGTCTTGAAATAGGTTCAAAAAAACCTACTTCCAATCCAATTATTTCTCAAATAAAATCAACAGAATCAAAAAAGGTAACTCCAAATTTTCTTAATAAAGCCTTTACCTTTGATAATTTCGTCGAAGGTAAATCTAATCAATTAAGTAGAGCAG
>CAIMMM010000071.1 GCA_903842575.1 uncultured Bacteroidota bacterium
AAAACCCCTGCCGTAATGGTAGCGCCATTAGGAGTAGCACCACCAATAGCACCCATCGAAGTTGCAGTAGCCGTTATTAGCATTACCCAGCCGGTACTTGATCTATACTCCAAACTATTGGTTGTGGTATTAAATATCACCAACCCTGAGGCAGGGCTGCTTATTGCATCTCGCTGGGTGGTTGTCATCCGTGGGGGTAAAAATCCCTTAGTCGTTGAAACTACATCCAACTGTGCCGAAGGATTGATATTAGCGGTTGCTACGCCGATGCCTACTTGGGCAGAAGCGGCTATAGAGACTAGTGCAACAATGGTGAAAAGCAGTTTTTTCATTATGGTTTGTGTTGATTTTTGCACAAGTATAACCATATAAAATACCGCGCAGGGATGAGGGTCGGTTTTTCTAGTTATATTACAACAACTTCCGTCTTTTTTACAACAAACAACACTAAAGCTAAAATGGGGAGGATGTACATTTTTTGTATCAAAAAAAATCATTTTAAAAGAAATCACAGGACAGAATACAGTATTTCTTACTTTAATCTATTTTAATAAATAAATACCTAAAAAGCGGACACGCCAAGCTTTACCGCTGTTTTTAAATTAAATTCCACTCTTTTTACATATAGTACCAATGTTTTTACAAGTGAATAAGCCTTGAACTGTTGTGATAGTATCTATATTTACACCGAATAAGTAATTTAGAACAAAGGGGAACTAGTGCTCTTTACTACTTAAATAATTTCCGTTATGATGCTAATCAATATTTTTTATCTGTTTACGGCGCTTTTAGGAATTATTGTCGTTTTAATTGCATTGATACACCGATCAAATGGGTATGTCAATTGTTATTTGGGACTTTATTTTATCCTTGGTTCCTTTAGATTTTTAATCTACGCTCTTTTTAAAATGCATGCGATTGCAAATACCCATATGGCTGATTATGCTTTTACCATTTTTGCCTGGCCCATATTGTATTTGTATTTTACGAATTTAAAAAACAACAAAAATAAGGCAAACATAAAAGTGGATTTTCTCCATTTAATACTCCCGTTTTTATTATTTATGTTGGCCAGTTTCAAAAGTTACATCGTACAACGTGATGTCATTCTGCTAAATAAAATTGGGATTCCACTTGTCATTCTGTACACTTTATGCTACTGTTATTTTTCCTATAGATTCCTCAAAAATAATGTTTGGAAAAACAACAGGGAGCTTTCATTAGGTAACAACCACCAAATAGCAATCAGCAAATGGAGTAAATTTCTTTTTTCCCTTTTTGCTTTAATGCTTGCCCGTTTTCTTGCAAATCCTATTATCAATCAGGAATTTACCTTTTTAAATACGTCAGACAGCTTTTTGCTTTTTGGGGCATTGCTATGGATTATTATGTATGTTAAGTTGTTGGTTTCTCCTGAATTCCTGTTTGGATATGATGCCTTTCAAGATAAAAGTAATGAGTTAAAAATGGCTTTTTTGGTTATGGATACTAAATGGGAGAAAACAATAATTAAAGAGATTACCAATAAAAAAGACCTTCTTTTAAAAGATATTATGGCTAGTAAATTTGTGGATTATATTGAAAATATTGAATATTTATCCTCCCAAACGGATTTGTTTTTTTTTAAAGGATTTAAACTTGAAGATTTAGCTCTTAAAATGAAAATTCCGAAAAGCCATCTGTTTTTTATTTTCAAATACTATTCTGAAATCAGTTTTTCAGATTTTAAACGGACTATACGAATAAAAGAAGCCATACGGCTAATACAAAACGGGTATTTAAACACAAATGTTATTGAGGCATTATCCGAAGAAATTGGATTCTCCACTTACAGTTCCTTCTTTAAGAATTTCAAAGAAATTATGGGAATGTCTCCGCAAGATTACTGCAAAAAAAATCCATTATTGTCCGATACTAATTAAAATCGGACTTTATTATTTTTTGCCTAATGTTAATCCATTAGCCAATTTTTATCATTCCCAACCAGGTAAAAAAAAGCAAAAGAGCAAGACTATTTGCTTCTCCTTGTGTGCGTTATAGCACCTTTTTCTTCAGTAAATAGTGCCTCTTGCTATCCAGAAAGCAGTGAATGAAGCACAAACTGGAAAAGCACATCCTACTAATTTGGTAGATTTAAGAAAACAGCTCTATTCATAAATGTATGATTTAGCACAAACAGCAAGTTTTAAAAAAGATATAAAACGGACTAATTAGACGCTATCTTCCTTCTGTTTTATCTCGAATAATTGGGCGCTTCTTTGGTAATGGTCACATTATGCGGATGGCTTTCATTGATGCCACTAGTGGTAATGCGAACAAAACGCCCTGTTTCCTGCAAGGTTGGAATGTCTTTGGAACCACAATACCCCATTCCGGCCCGAAGTCCACCAATGAATTGTTGCATACTTTCGTTTAGTTCTCCTTTATAGGGAACACGTCCAACGATTCCTTCGGGAACTAATTTTTTAATATCATCTTCCACATCTTGAAAATAACGGTCTTTTGACCCATCTTCCATGGCCTCAATAGAACCCATCCCTCTATAGGATTTGAATTTTCTGCCTTCAAAAATAATGGTTTCCCCAGGAGATTCTTTGGTTCCTGCTAAAAGTGAGCCTAGCATCACACTATCGGCACCAGCTGCAATGGCTTTTGGAATATCCCCTGTATAACGAATACCACCATCGGCAATAACTGGAACTCCTGTTCCTTTTAAAGCTGCGGCCACTTCAAGCACTGCAGAAAACTGAGGGAAACCAACTCCTGCCACTACTCTTGTGGTACAAATAGACCCTGGACCAATACCCACTTTTACGCCATCGGCACCATTTTCAACCAAATATAAAGCAGCTTCTGGTGTAGCTATATTGCCAACAATAACATCTAAATTTGGAAATTTAGATTTTACTTCTTTCAAAACATCAACAACGCCTTTTGTATGTCCGTGAGCGGTATCTATAATTACTGCATCAACACCCGCATTAACCAATGCTGTGGCTCTATCTATTGCATCGGCCGTTACTCCTATTGCAGCTGCAACACGCAATCGACCGAACTTATCTTTATTGGCATTTGGTTTTTGAGTCAGTTTTGTAATATCCCTAAAAGTGATTAGACCAACTAATTTATTATTACTATCTACTACAGGTAGTTTTTCGATTTTATTTTGTTGCAAAATTCCCTCTGCTTCTTGCAAAGTAGTTCCAACAGCAGCAGTAACTAAATTCTTTGAAGTCATTACTTCAATAATGGAACGTGCATTTATTTTTTCGAAACGTAAATCTCGGTTAGTTGCAATTCCTTTTAATATTCCGTTTTCATCCACTACAGGAATTCCTCCAATACCATGTTCTTTCATCAAAAATTTAGCATCACCAACTGTTGCTGTTAAAGGCAGCGTAACAGGATCGATAATCATTCCGCTTTCGGCACGTTTTACTTTTCGCACTTTGGCTGCTTGCTGCTCGATGGTCATGTTTTTGTGCAATACGCCAATTCCACCTTCCTGCGCCATAGCAATAGCCATTGCGCTTTCGGTAACGGTGTCCATTGCTGCGGAAACAATAGGAACGTTCAAAGTAATGTTTCTGGAAAATTTGGATTGAATAATAACTTCTCTTGGAAGTATATTGGAATAATTTGGGACTAATAGTACGTCATCGTAGGTTAATCCTTCGCCGATAATCTTGGAGTTGTGTGCGTTCATTGCAATTTGTAGTTTAAACTGAACTCGGTTCCGTTTTGTAGTTAAATTGCAAGCAAATATAGTAAAAAAAGTGTTTTGTATTCCGTATTAAATGATTAACTTGGTATTTATTTAAATCGTCCCCATGATCGATAACACCAAAACAGTTACTGGGCTTTCTAATGAAGAGGTGCTTATTTCCAGAAATACAAATGGAGTAAACTCTTTGGAACATCAAGAAAAAAATCATTTACTACTTTCCTTGCTTGAAATGATTAAAGAACCCATGTTTTTATTGTTGGTTGCCGCCGCAAGCATCTACTATATTTCGGGTAAGTTGGGTGATGGAATCTTTATGACATTTGCTATTTTTCTTGTTGCAGCCATTTCTTTATTTCAAGAAGCTCGGAGTAAAAATGCTATGGAAGCGTTAAAAAAGCTATCACAGCCCAAAAGTAAAGTCATTCGAAATGGGGAATTAATTGAAATACCGAGTAACGAAATTGTACTTGGCGATTACCTTCAAATTGAAGAAGGTCATTTTATTCCAGCCGATGCTTTTATCCTTCAATCGAATGATTTTTCGGTGAACGAAGCTATTTTAACGGGGGAATCTATGTCGGTTTTTAAAAATGAAAACACCCAAGACAAACAAGTTTTTCAAGGAACAATTGTTGCAACGGGTTTGGCTATTTGCAAAGTAACAGCTATTGGAAACCAAACAAATCTTGGGAAAATTGGAAAAAGCCTTGAAGCAATAACCGAAGAAAAAACACCTTTGCAAATTCAAATCACCCATTTTGTAAAGAAAATGTCCCTTATTGGTTTGGTTATTTTCGGCATTGTTTGGTCCATCAATTTTTACAATTCGAATACTATTTTAGATAGTTTATTAAAAGCTTTAACGATAGCCATGAGTGTAATTCCAGAAGAAATTCCGGTAGCATTTACAACATTCATGGCTATTGGCGCCTGGCGTTTAATGAAAATGGGGATTATTACCAAACACACCAAAACGGTTGAAACACTAGGAAGCGCCACTGTAATTTGTACCGATAAAACAGGAACTATTACTGAAAATAAAATGAGTTTGGCGCAATTGTATCTTTTTAAATCGGATGCTATTATTGATACCACAGGAACATTACAAGAGGAATCCGAAGAAGTATTGAGTTATGCTATGTGGGCAAGTGAACCTATACCTTTTGATACCATGGAAATTGCTATTCATGAAGCGTATACCCGATTAGAATTGGTGGATGAACGACCTAATTTTAAATTGGTTCATGAATATCCCTTAGGAGGAAAACCGCCCATGATGACCCACGTTTTTGAAAACGCTAGCGGAAAAAAAATCATAGCCGCTAAAGGCGCACCTGAAGCATTAATTGCCGTTTCTCATTTATCCGAGGTTGAAAAAAAACAAATTTATGCGGCAATGGAAATAATGACTCGGGAAGGTTATAGGGTACTGGGTGTTGGCGTTGCCAATTTTTCGGGAAGCAATTACCCCAAAATACAACAAGAATTTACATTTAATTTTAAAGGATTAATAGCGTTTTACGATCCACCAAAAGCAAATATTCAAGCCGTTTTTGAAACCTTTTACAAAGCAGGTATTCAATTAAAAATTGTTACGGGAGATAATGCAGCCACCACAGCAACTATTGCCAAGCAAGTAGGTTTTAAAGATGCCGATAAAATACTAAACGGTGACGAATTGATGGCCATGGACGAAGCAACTTTGAAAGTAAAAGTAATGGAAACGGCTATTTTTACACGTATGTTTCCCGAAGCCAAACTCAAAATCATTCAGGCTTTAAAAGACAACTATCAAATTGTGGCCATGACAGGAGATGGTGTAAATGATGGTCCGGCATTAAAATCGGCACACATTGGTATTGCTATGGGAAAAAAGGGCACTGAAATTGCCAAAGAAGCCGCCAATTTAATCTTAATAGATGATGATTTTTCTAAAATGACAGATGCTATTGCCATGGGAAGAAAAATTTACTTAAACCTTAAAAAAGCAATCCAATACATTATTTCCATTCACATTCCGATTATTTTAATTGTGTTTATTCCATTGGCTTTAGGTTGGATCTATCCCAATATTTTCACTCCTGTTCACATCATCTTTTTGGAAATTATTATGGGACCTACCTGTTCTATTATCTACGAAAACGAACCTATGGAACAGCATTTAATGTTGCAAAAACCAAGGCCTTTATCGTCAACTTTTTTTAATCTAAAAGAGATAACCATTAGTATTATTCAGGGATTAGTCATTACGGCGGGATTGCTTTTCATGTATCGTTATTGTGTAGCAGAAGGATGTACTGAACCTATTACCCGAACCCTCATTTTTTTAACTTTAATAGCCTCTAATATCTTTTTAACGTTGGCCAATCGCTCTTTTTATTATTCCATTTTTACCACCATTCGCTATAAAAACAATTTGGTTTTGTTGATTATTGGCTTAACGCTTATGATGACCTCATTACTCCTATTTGTTCCCGTTTTTGCAACTTTCTTTTTATTTGAACATGTTACGCTTCCGCAAATTGGTTTATGTATTCTGACAGGATTTGTTTCGGTGATGTGGATTGAAATTTACAAGATTTTTAAAAGACGAAAAGCTTAGTGAAAAGCAGCAAACAACGCTGAAGCCTCATTATAAGATTTTTCAAAATGCAGCGGATTTGTATTCGTCTCTGCTTTTATTGCTGTGAAATAAGTCAACATTTTTTCGGTAGGCATATTACCCGTTAAATCATCTTTCGCCATAGGACAGCCGCCAAAACCCTGAATGGCTCCGTCAAAACGACGACAACCCGCTTTATAAGCTGCTTCTATTTTTTCATGCCACTTATCGGGAGTTGTATGGAGATGCGCACCAAATTCGATATGAGGATATTTCGAAATTAAGTGGGAAAACAAATAGTCAATCACATCGGGTGTTGAACTGCCAATTGTATCTGACAAAGAAAGAATTTTTACACCCATATTGGCCAACCGCTCGGTCCAATCTCCCACTATTTCAACATTCCAAGGATCACCATAGGGATTTCCAAAACCCATAGAAATATAGGTCACTACTTCTTTATTACTTGCTTGGGCAATAGCTAAAATTTCTTGCAACGTGATTAAACTTTCGGCAATGGTTTTATGGGTATTTCGCATTTGAAAGTTCTCGGAAATAGAAAAGGGAAATCCTAAGTACTGGATTTCCTTATGTGCCGAAGCCAATTGCGCACCTTGTGTGTTGGCTATAATGGCTAGGAGTTTGCTTTGTGTTTGCGATAAATCCAATTGTGCCAAAACTTCGGCAGTATCTTGCATTTGGGGAATGGCTTTGGGAGAAACAAAGCTTCCAAAATCAATTGTATCAAAACCAACACTTAATAGTGATTGAATATAGGCTACTTTCCTTTCGGTGGGAATAAAATCCTTAATACCTTGCATGGCATCACGAGGACATTCTATAATTTTGATTTTAGTATTCAAAGTTTGAGAGTTGCAAAGGGGCTAAGTTACAAAGTTTTTTTGAGTATTGCTTTATTGATTTCCTTCACCAAACCTGGTCCTTCGTAAATAAATCCCGTGTAGAGTTGGATTAAACTGGCACCCGCTTCAAGCTTATCTAGGGCATCTTGGGCAGAATGAATGCCTCCTACTCCAATAATTGGGAAGGCTCTGTTGCTTTTTTCGGAAAGAAAACGAATGACTTCTGTGGAACGATTGGTTAAGGGTTTCCCTGATAATCCACCGGTTTCATCTTTATTTTCGGAGAGTAATCCTTCTCTAGAAATAGTGGTATTGGTGGCAATTACACCCGCAATCTTGGTTTCGGCAATAATTGCTATAATGTCCAAAAGTTGCGCATTGGTTAAATCGGGGGCAATTTTTAAAAGGATGGGTTTAGCTCCGCTCGATTCGGCTCCGCCTCGGGTTGGCTTTGGCTTTGCTAAATTTTTATTCTGAAGGGTTTGCAATAATTTTGTTAATGGTTCCTTATCCTGAAGTTCCCGAAGATGAGGTGTATTAGGAGAACTCACATTCACCACAAAATAATCTACATAATCAAACAGGGCATCAAAACATATTTCATAATCTTTGGTTGCTTCTTCGTTGGGAGTGACTTTGTTTTTACCAATATTGCCTCCAATTAAAACACCTTTATTTTGTTTTAGTCTTTCTACGGCTTCTTGAACGCCTCCATTATTAAAACCCATTCGGTTAATTATTGCTGCATCTTCTTTTAGTCGGAATAAGCGTTTTTTAGGATTTCCTTCCTGACCAATTGGAGTCAAGGTTCCTATTTCAATAAATCCGAAACCAAAATTGGAAAGCTCCTGGTACAACTTGGCATCCTTGTCAAAACCAGCGGCAAGTCCAACAGGATTTTTAAAGGTTAATCCAAAAACAGTGGTTTCCAAACGTTTATCGTTAACGACATACATGGCTTTGAATAAAAAAGGAAAACCGGGAATTCGGGATAATATTCTTATTAAAGCAAAAGTAAAATAGTGGACTTTTTCAGGGTCAAAACAAAAAAGGATGGGACGAATAATACGTTTGTACATGTTTGTGTTGTTGTGTGATACAAAAATAGTCTTATCTCATCAAATAGTAAATATTTAAAAAACAAATTCTAGATTTTAGTGTAAATAGTTTTTTTAAAAGAATGTTAAATGAAGGTTTTATTTAAAAAAAATTGCAAATTTGTATCCCACAACAATAATTAAATTTAAGCAGTACAAATGAGAAAATCATTCCTCACATTATTATTTCTTTGTCTATTAAGTAACGCTTTTGCTCAAGAAAATTTACCCACCGATTATCTTACCAAAGAATTTCATATAGGTAGAAGAGAAGCATTTAGAAGTTTGATGCCTGCCAATTCAGTGGCTATTGTTTTCTCTTATCCTGAAAGAAATTTTTCCAATGATGTGAGTTATGTGTACCACCAAAATCCCGATATGTATTATTTAACGGGATACAAAGAACCCAACGCAGTACTACTTATCTATAAAGACATGCAAGGAACCGGCGACACCACCTTCAATGAAGTGATTTTTGTTAGAGAGCGCAACGCCGCAAAAGAAATTTGGACAGGAAGACGTTTGGGGGTTGAGGGGGTAAAAAAACAATTGGGATTCACTACGGTTTTTAACGGAAAAGAGTTTAAAGATTTCCCTATCGATTTTAAAAAATTTGGGAAGGTCATCTGTGATAAAATCCCAACAGACCTAAGAGATGACACTACAGGTTATGACCTTTTTGGATTGCTAAAAACATTTAAAGAAAATAATACTTCTACAACTATTGAAGCCGACATAGCCCTTTTTCAAGAAATCACCAAAAGTCTTAGAGAGATTAAAACTCCGGAAGAACTGGTTTTGATGCGTAAATCGGTGAAACTTTCCTGTATGGCACATAATGAGACGATGAAAGCTATTACGCCCAACATGAGTGAGAACGAAATAGACGGAATTCATCATTACATCCATAGAAAATATGGAGCAGAAGATGAGGGTTATCCAGCCATTGTTGGCGCTGGTGCTAATGCCTGTATTTTACATTATGAAGAAAATAACAATACTAAAATTGACAACCAATTGCTGTTGATGGATGTAGGTTCCGAATATCATGGTTACTCTGCCGATGTGACAAGAACGATTCCTGCTAATGGAAAATTTACTACCGAACAAAAAGCAATTTATCAGTTGGTTTATGACGCGCAAGAAGCAGTTTTTAAAATCTGTAAAGAAGGAACTCCGTTTTCGGATTTACAAAAGAAAGCCAAAGAAGTCTTATTAATTGGATTAATCAAGCTAGGTATTATAAAAGACGAAACCGAATTGCGCACCTATTATCCCCATGGTTGTTCTCATTTTCTAGGTCTAGATGTGCATGACAAAGGACATGGAGGGGACATTTTGAAACCTAATATGATTATCACAGTGGAGCCAGGAATTTATATTCCAGCCAATAGCAACTGTGATAAAAAATGGTGGAATATTGGTGTGCGCATAGAAGATGATGTTGTTATCCAAAAAGATTCCTTCGAAAATTTATCATCAGAATCCCCAAGAAAATGGGAAGATATAGAAAAATTAATCGCTAAAAAAAGCAAATTCAATGAAATGAGTTTGCCAAGTTTAGAAGTAAAATAACAAACCTAAATAAAAATTAAATGCAACATATTATTGATCGCTTTATAAGCTACGTGACTATCGACACCGAATCGGATGCCAATTCGGAAACAACACCTAGCACAAAAAAACAATTGGTATTGGCCAACCTATTGGTCCAAGAACTAAAATCTATTGGACTGACAGAAGTAACTATTGACAAAAATGGTTATGTGATGGGCACATTGGAGAGCAATGTCGCACACAAAGTACCTACTATCGGATTTATTTCTCATTATGACACCACCCCCGATTTTACAGGAAAAGATGTAAGACCACAAATTATAAAAAAGTATGATGGTGGGGATATTGTTTTAAATGCAGAGCAAAATATTGTTTTATCTCCTAAATATTTTAAAGATTTATTGCTTTATAAAGGGCAAACTTTAATCACTACCAACGGATTGACTTTACTTGGCGCAGATGATAAAGCAGGTTTGACAGAGATTGTTACCGCAATGGAATACTTAGTAAAGCATCCTCAAATCAAACACGGAAAAATAAGAGTTGGTTTTACTCCCGACGAAGAAATTGGTCGTGGTGCCGATTTATTTGATGTGAAAAAATTTGGTGCCGATTGGGCATACACCATGGATGGAAGTGAAACTGGCGAATTAGAGTATGAGAATTTTAATGCGGCCGGTGTTAAAATAACTTTCAAAGGAAAAAGTGTGCATCCAGGTTATGCCAAAGGGAAAATGATAAATTCCATGCTCATTGCCAATGATTTTATAAATGAATTACCAAAAGGAGAAACACCACAAGAAACTAAAGACTATGAAGGGTTTTTCCACGTAACACAACTTTCAGGCAGTATTGAAGAAACAAAATTGGAATTAATCATTCGGGATTTTGATGCCAAGAATTTCAAAAAACGCAAAGAGTTTATTAGTGCGACAACCAAGAAATTCAATAAAAAATTCGCCAAACAATTTGGAGAGGACATTGTAATTACTGTAATAAAAGACCAGTATTACAATATGAAAGAAAAAGTGGAACCCGTAAAATTTATTGTAGATTTAGCCGAGAAAGCCATGAAGCAATTGGGCATAAAACCTTTAATAAAGCCCATTCGTGGCGGAACCGATGGCTGCCGACTGTCTTATATGGGATTGCCTTGTCCCAACATTTTTGCCGGCGGACATAACTTTCACGGCAAATATGAATATGTTCCTGTAGAAAGTATTCAAAAAGCCATTGATGTAATTATTAAAATTGCGGAGCTAACAGCAACTACCAATTTTACTAAAAAGGAAGATAAAAAGAAAAAATAGTTTTTTAATAAAAACATAAAAAAAGTCCCATCCGCAAAAGCATGATGGGACTTTGTATTTTGGAAAACAAATAATTATGCTTTCTTGTTCATTGATGCGGTTAATTCTAAAGAAATAGCAGAACGCTCCATTTTTAATTTTCCTGACATGGTTTCAATAACTACGGTAGTTTCAGCCATTTCGGAAACCTTACCGTGAAGACCACTTTTTGTAATGATTTTATCACCTACTTTTAATCCTGCTTCGAATTCTTTTTCTTGTTTAGCTTTTTTCTGTTGGGGTCTAATCATAAAGAAATAGACAACCACGAACATTAATAAAAACGGTAAAAACTGACTTATTTGTGCCATAATAGATTATTTTTTTGTTGCTCCTTCCGGAACGTTAATATTTGATTTTATTTTTAATTCTTCTTTTCCTTCTTTTGTATTACAAGTTAGAAATACCGATTTCCCCGTTTCTCCTCTCTTACCAGCAGAGTTGAAAGACACTTTGATTTTGGCACTTTCGCCAGGTTTCACGGCCTCTTTTGGATATTCTGGAATAGTACAACCACAAGTTCCTCTTGCACTTAAAATGAACAAATCAGCTTCGCCCGTATTTTTAAATTTAAAGCTGTAGGTAACTTTATCTCCTTGTGTAATTTGACCAAAATCATGCTCTTTGGTATCAAATGTTAGTACTGGATATTTCCCGTCGGCAGGCGGTGCTGGTCTAGCAGGTTCTGCATTCATGTCTACACCTCCTAGCTTAGCTGGTGATTTTACAACATTGGGAACTTCCGTAGCGCTTGTATTAGAAGATGCTTCTTCTTTTTTACAAGATGTTGTGATAACAAATAGTACCATAAACAACATAAAACTCATTCTTTTAATCATAATTTTTAAATGTTACATTAAACCTCTTCCTGTTTTTAAAATTTTATTGTTGGCTTGAAATTCTTTGACTAGATTGTCTAAAATCCCATTGATAAAAATACTGCTTTTTGGTGTGGAATATTCTTTGGAAATCTCTAAATATTCATTGATGGTTACTTTTACTGGAATTGAAGGGAATTTTAAAAATTCACAAATAGCCATTTTTAAAACAATGGTGTCAATTTCCGCAATTCTATCCGCATCCCAATTGGGTGTTTTATCAATATATTCCTTAGCTAATTCTACTTCGTTGAGTATTGTTTTTCTAAAAAGGACACTAACAAATTCTTTGTCTTCTTCGTCTTTATAGAGTTTTGAAACTCTAAAATCTGATTTCTCCGTGATTTGATTTAGTTGTTTCAAAATTTGAGTATTCACAACTGGAATATCATCTACCCAAGTTAATTTATTGTCTTCAAGATATTCATAAAGTTTATCGTTTGGAGCAATCCATTCGGTAAACATATCAATAACAAACTGTTTATCTTCTTCAAAGCTGCTTCCTTTTTTACTCATGTATTTTTGATACAATTCGCTTTGCTTCACCTCGTCCAATAAAATCAAAATATAGTCATCGTTCATAGACCAATTGTTGATTTTTCTTTTTTCTAAAGCTATATGCAACGAACTGTTTTCCTCAAGCAATTGAAGTACAGCATTGTTGGTAAACTTGTAATTGGGTTTTTTTTCTTCAGGTGTTGCTAAATGTTTTTTGCTAGAAGCTTCCAAAAAAACAATTTCTTTTTTTCTAATTTCTGTCAAAGTAGTCAACATAATTAGATATAAATCCTGAATACTGTCAATACTATGAAGCAAAAACTTCTCTTCTTTTTCAATATCGTCAGAATTTTTTTGATGCATCGCATAAATGGATTGCATTATTTTAATTCGAATATGTCTCCTGTTTAACACCTTGTAAGAACTTTTATAAAATTAAAGGAGCGAAAGAAAATCTTTCGCTCCGCAAAAATAGTAATTATTTTCAATCCGCTTATTTATTCGCGTTTTCTTTTTTTCTAATATCAATTCTATTTTGAGCAATTTGCATCGCCGCTTGTTGGGTTGTTAAATTATTGGCATCCGCAAAATTAAAAATCTCTAAAGTAGTGTTATAAATATTTTCGGTTCTTCGCATGGCTTCTGCTTTATCATACTTCATGATTTCACTGTAAACATTAATAATCCCACCCGCATTAATTAAGAAATCTGGTGCATAAGCAATCCCTCTTTCTCTTAATATTGGACCATGTACCGTTTCAATAGCCAACTGATTATTGGCTGCACCCGCAATTACTTTTGCCTTTATTTTATAAATAGTATCGTCATTTAATGTTGCTCCAAGTGCACAAGGCGAATAAATGTCAACATCAGCACTGTATAAATCATCTCCCGCAAAAATAATGGCACCATATTTTGAGACCATATTTTCCATTTTATCTTGATGTATATCTGAAACATATACTATCGCTCCTTCTTTTGTCAAATAATCAATTAAAGTTTCACCAACATGACCTGTTCCTTGAACTAATACTTTTTTTCCTGATAAATTTTCTGATCCAAATTTATATTTCGCAGCCGCTTTCATTCCCATAAAAACGCCAAATGCCGTTACAGGCGATGGATTTCCAGAACCACCAATAGATTCAGAAATACCAGTTACATAAGGTGTAACTTCCCTAATTCTATCCATATCGGCTGTTGTAGTTCCAACATCTTCGGCGGTGATGTATTTTCCACTTAATCCATTTACAAACTGTCCAAAACGTGTAATTAACTCTGGCGTTTTATGAATTTTAGAATCCCCAATAATAACTGCCTTTCCACCACCAAGATTTAATCCTGTTATGGCAGATTTATAAGTCATACCGCGAGAAAGTCGCAACACGTCATTTAATGCTTCCCATTCGTTAGCATAATTCCACATTCTAGTGCCTCCAAGTGCTGGCCCCATAACTGTGTTATGTATTCCAATAATTGCTTTTAAACCCGTATCTTTGTCGTTACAAAAAACAATTTGTTCATGATTATCAAAAGACAATTGCCCAAAAACTGGATCCATTTTTTGAAGTTCTTTTTGTGTTACGCTTTCTGAAGTCATAGAATTTAAATTTTAATTGAAATTGCGAATTTATTAAAAAGGTTGTTTTAAATTATTCTTTTTTTTGATTATATTCGATTTATGTTGTTATAAATAGCGATATGCCAATATGAAAGTTGAAAACATTAAAGAATTTAAAGATAACCTAACTACTTAATTAACAACAAAACTAAATAATAAATATCCTTTATTGTAAAATAATGAAAGAATTACAATATTTAAATAAATATTTTGCCAAATATAAATACCGCTTTCTATTAGGTATTTTTATCACCATAATAGCACAAATCTTCTCTCTGTTTACTCCAAAGTTAATTAGCAAATCCTTCAGAGCCATTGAAGAATTTCATAAGAGTGGCATGAATGCTTCGGTAATAAAAACAGAATTAACTCATAACATCCTATTAATCATAGCTAGCACATTAATTGCCGGTATTTTAACTTTTTTGATGCGTCAAACATTAATCGTTATGTCTCGCCATGTAGAGTTTGATTTAAAAAATGAAGTTTTCAGGCAATATGAAAATCTTTCTCAAAATTTTTACAAAAAAAACAGAACTGGCGATTTAATGAATCGAATTAGTGAAGATGTTGGAAAAGTAAGAATGTATGTTGGGCCAGCAGTTATGTATACCATTAATACCTTTATACGATTTACAATTGTCATTATCTATATGTATAATGTTTCACCACTACTAACATTGTATACTTTATTACCATTACCTGTTTTAGCACTTATTATTTTCAGATTAAGTAAAGAAATCAATAAACGCAGTACTATTTTTCAACAATATTTGTCAAAAATATCAAGTTTCACTCAGGAAATATTTTCCGGAATTCGAGTAGTAAAAGCTTATGCACTAGAAAATCAATATCAAAATAATTTGGTTGATTTAGCTAAGGAAAGTAAAACCAAAAGCATGAGTTTGGCAAGAGTACAATCGCTTTTCGGCCCGCTAATGATAGCTTTAATTGGTGTGAGCAATTTAGTCGTGATTTATTTTGGCGGATTAATGTACATCAATGGAACTATAAAAAGTATTGGAACCATCGCCGAATTTATTTTATATGTCAATATGCTAACATGGCCCGTAGCATCCATTGGCTGGGTTTCTTCCTTAGTTCAGGAAGCGGAAGCCTCCCAAAAACGTATTAACGAATTCTTGAAAATTGAACCCGAAATCAAAAATAAAGCGGAGGAGCATTCCGTAATTAAAGGCGAAATTGAATTTAAAAATGTAACTTATACCTATCAGGACACGGAAATTATTGCATTAAAAAATATTTCTTTTACGGTGAAAAAAGGAGAAACACTTGCCATTTTAGGAAAGACAGGCTCAGGAAAATCGAGCATTCTTTCTTTGATTACGAGAATGTATGACATATCCGAAGGAACTATAACTATTGATGGTGAAAAAATTGACGAGGTGAATTTATCCGATTTACGCAACAGTATTGGAATTGTACCTCAAGACGCTTTCCTTTTTTCAGATACTATTAAAAATAATATCAAATTTGGGAAAGGAAATGCTACTGATGAAGAAGTTTTTACAGCCGCAAAACAAGCCGTAGTCCATGATAATATTGTGAATTTTAACAATCAGTATGAAACGATTTTAGGAGAAAGAGGCATAACATTATCTGGAGGACAAAAACAACGCGTTTCTATAGCGCGTGCCATTATAAAAGATCCTAAAATTTTATTGTTTGACGATTGCCTTTCGGCTGTAGATACCGAAACCGAAGAACAAATTTTAAATAATTTATTAAAAATTTCAAAGGACAAAACAACCATTATTGTAAGTCATCGCGTTTCTTCGGCAAAAAATGCAGATAAAATCATTATTCTTGAGAATGGAAAGATACTTCAAGAAGGTTCTCATAATCAATTAGTAAACCAAGAAGGGTATTATTCCGAGTTATATTTAAAACAACTTTCTGAAAAAGAATTGAATTAAATATTGTTTTGTAACAAAAAAATTGTCATTTTTGAACTGTACATAAACACGACCAAATTCACTGAAAAGATATGAGAGAAAATGATATGTTAGAAAAAGATGAGATTTTTTCTAAAGTTTTAAGAGCAGGAAGAAGAACTTATTTCTTCGATGTTAGGGCCACAAAAGCCGATGATTATTACATTACCATTACCGAAAGCAAAAAGTTCACAGAAGAAGATGGTTCGTTTCATTTTAAAAAACATAAAATCTATTTATACAAAGAAGACTTTGCAGCTTTCGCTGAAATTCTAGATGAAATGACATCTTTTGTTTTAAACAATAAAGGCGAAGAAGTTATCTCTGAGAGACATCAAAAAGATTTCAAAAAAGAATACCATACGGAAAGCACAGAAGAAGTCCCAACTTCCGAAAAAAGTTTTACCGATATTAATTTTGACGATATTTAAACCAAAATCAAAGCCCAATATTTAAAAATTTTGGGCTTTTTTTAAACTAATAATTATGAATAAATTTGTCGCTTTTATCCACAGATACGGGATTGTAGTGCATTTATTAAGTCTCATTTTTTGGTTATGGCTTATTAGCATAAACTATGAAAAAATGCAGCTTGGCGATGCTAATTTACCAACAAAAATCTCATTCTATTTTGGATGTGTTCTTTTACTACTGTCGACTTTTAATTTAATTAATGCCGTACGAAAGTTTAAAAACAAAGGTTAACCAATTCGTAGTCCGTTTTCCACTATCAAATCGGAAGTGAGCAACACAATATCGTCTTCGTTTACCGAGCCAAGTACTAAACATTCACTCATAAATTTTCCAATTTGCTTTTTTGGAAAATTAACCACCGCTATAATTTGTTTCCCAATCAATTCTTCTTTTGAATAACGCTTTGTTATTTGAGCCGAAGATTTTTTAATTCCAATTTTTTTACCAAAATCAATTGTGAGTTGATAGGCCGGTTTTATTGCTTCTGGGAAATCATTGGCTTCAATAATGGTTCCAACACACATTGCTACTTTTTCAAAATCGTGCCATGATAAATTATTTTCAAAGTGTGCTTCCATAGTCCTTAAATTTTCCTTTGTTATCATTTTATATGCTCAAAGTACGCTTTTTTTAATGAAATTTCACAAACAATAAACATGCTTGATCTTTTTTTAATCACACCCAACAGGGTAATTCATTCCTAATCTCGTTTTAGATTCTACTTGTTTTTTAACTACCGATAATAAATGAAAAATTAAAATTTATTTTTATACATTTATTTCTAATTAAAGGAGCAATTTTGCTCAATAATTTAAAGCTTGAAATTAAATGGTTGTCACTCTATTTTGTTTTTTGATTGTTTGTTTGATTTTTGTCGTTTTTGGCAACATAATTACCCTGAATTTTGATGTAAAAAACAAGTCCTATTCCATTATCGACAATTACTTTATTGGCTTGTGTGTTGTTGGAACTTTGCTGAATTTTTGGTCATTATTCCTCCCAACAGACTATACTGCCTTATTATTTTTGTTATTACTCACAAGTTTATTTTTAGTAAAAAAGCGGAAATTTATAATCCCAAAACTTTTAAAAAATTTGCGATTCATAAAATCGCAAAAGTATTTTACACTGATTTTATGTTTTGCAACAATAATACTATTGCTATATGCAACAGTAACTCCCCGATTGTTTGACACTTATTTATATCACATCAATGCCATACAATGGAATGAAAATTTTAGAGCAGTACCTGGTTTGGCAAATTTTCACCACAGATTAGGATTTAACTCATCTTCATTGGTATTAGGAGCAGCATTTTCATTTAATGATTTATTCAATCAATATATTTTTGTTATAAATTCATGTTCAATGTTGTTGTTTTTTTTCTGGATTTTAAAAACCATTTACTTCAAAAGAAATTATGAAGTCTTATTTTCAATACTATTTATTTACTATTTTTTCAAACAGTATGCCCTAGATATTTCTTCACCAAGTACGGATTTGATAACAAATATTATTGTTGGTTATTTGTTTTTAACATTACTCTTTGATAGCAAAGCGATACAAAGCAAATCCATGTTGTTCATAATTGTCCCTATTTTTAGTTTAACATTGAAATTATCTATACTGCCTATTGTTCTAATTTCTATTTACTGTATTTACTTAAAAAAAGAAAACCTGTTTCAAACCCTAAAAGTTTTTAGCATGTACTCTTTTATATTTTTAATTCCTTGGCTAGTTAGAAATGTCATTTTAACTGGCTATATTATATTCCCATTTGAGCGTTTAGATTTATTTAATTTTGATTGGGAAGTTTCTAAATCATATATTACTGAGGTAGATAAAAGCGTGAAATCTTGGGCAAGAATTCCGGAAAGAAATTTTGATGAAGTACTAAGTATGCCGCTTAGCCAATGGTTTGAAATATGGTTTAACAAGAAAGAACTTAGCAACAAAGTGTTTTTTATTTTAGCGGTATTCACACCATTAACTTCAATACTATTTTTCATAACAAACAAAAAAAATAGAACTACTTCTTTACTACTCCTTTCAACTGTTGCCTATCTAATTTTTATCTTTTGGTTTTTTACAGCTCCTGATTTTCGTTTTTCGTTCTCAATAATTTTGTTTCTTGCGATTTTACCTTTGTATTTTTTAAAAGATATATTTTCATTTTCTAAAAAAATTACAAATCCAATAGCAATTACTGTTTGTGTTTATTGCTTTATGATGATTGCCTATAATGGATTTGTATTATTTACTGAAGATTATAGAAAGATAAAAACGGTAATCAAATATGCTTATTTACCCAAAGATGTATATTATGAAAAATTTAAAAGGAACATAGTGTTTAACAAAAAAACCTATTATTCCCCTAATAAAGTGGGTATAAATTTATACGAACCTGCTTTGCATTTTCAAAATTTCGATCAATTTCCTAGTACTTTATATTTAGACGAATCCTTTAAACTGCGAGGGGATCATTTACAAGATGGTTTTTTAACCAACAAAAAAACATTTTTCTGGTAAAATATTATAACGCGTAAAAAAACCTCTTGAAAAAGAGGTTTTGTTTTTATATAAAATATTACAATTGAAACGTATTATAATCTCGATGTTTATTTGGATTCCGATACAAGTTCGGAATAAGCGATTCATACAATTTTGTTACACAAAATTGGTTCACTACTTACTTTACATCCATTAATTCCACATCAAAAATTAGGGTAGCATTAGGAGGAATGGCACCACCAGCACCACGTGAGCCGTAACCTAAATGGGATGGAATCACAAAACGTGCTTTGTCGCCCACTTGTAACAACGCAATACCTTCATCCCAACCTTCAATAACATTCCCTCTTCCTAATGGGAATTCGATTGGTTTTTTTCTTGGAATAGAGCTGTCAAAGACTTTTCCATCTTCCAATTGACCTGTATAATGAACGGAAACGGTTTTGCCATTTTCGGCTTTTTTACCATTCCCTTTTTGAATCATTTTGTAACGCAAACCGCTTTCTGTTTTTTCAAAACCAGCAGCAAGTTGCTCCATTTTTGCTTCGGCAGCTTCCCGCTCTGCAGCTTCCCGTTTGGCTCTTGAACCTTCAAAAGTTCTAAACGCTTCAACAGCATTCCATTTTTGAGCTTCCTCACCTACTCTAACAATTTCCAATGTTTCCAACACATCTTCTTGCGCAACTGCATCAACAATATCTTGCCCTTCTACAACGAAACCAAAAACAGTATGTTTGTTATCCAGCCAATCCGTTGGAATGTGCGTGATAAAAAACTGTGAACCATTACTCGCCGGACCTGAATTAGCCATAGACAAAACCCCTGGTCTATTATGTTTTAAAGTAGGATGAAATTCATCCTCAAAGCTATAACCCGGACCACCGGTACCTGTTCCTTGTGGACAACCACCTTGAATCATAAAATCTGGGATTACTCGGTGGAATTTTAATCCATCATAGTATTTTGTCCCTTGAGGTTTTACTTTATTTTCAAGATTTCCTTCTGCAAGGGCCACAAAATTACCTACCGTTCCTGGTGTCAAATCATGCGTTAATTTTACTACTATGGCACCTTTAGTGGTGTTGAATTTAGCGTATATTCCGTTTTCCATTTTATTGATTTTTTTAAAGTGGCACAAAACTACGAATTAAATTAGAGAATTTGAAAATTTATAGTTGCCCCTATTTTATCATTCATTCAAAGCCTTCAAATATTCATTCATTGTTTTAAAATAGTTGTCATCATTTAAATTCACTGTTTTACTTCCAAACGCATCATTGAAATTCCATATTCCATCTAAAGCATTTAAGGATGTAACATTTCGATTCTGAATATCAATGCAATCAATCGAATCGGGTTCCCCATTCTTATCGGTATCCATTATCCAAAGAACCGTATTGGGGTCAGGGAGTGAATCTCCTGGATGAACAAAAACATTGTAGGCTAAAGCATCCATTTTTCCATCAAAATCAGCATCTATCCAATGGTAAAAAAAATAATAGAAATCATTGTTTTTGCTAAGTTCAAATCCGCCATTGTAAACAATATAATCTATTTTTCCATCTTTATTCAAATCATACATAAAACCGAATTCTTTCCAAACATCTTTCCCATCCAATGTTTGTAAAACAAACTGATCAGCAATCGCATCATTATCGTAATCAGATAACACGAGCATATAGGACTCATTATTAATCGTACATTGCTTTTTGGTAAGGAATTTTGATTCCAATTTTCCCCAAACTATCCTTGGAAGTAAATCCATCGATTGATAGAAATCCATTCGATTGTCATTATTAAAGGATGACAGCTTCCAAATTTTCTCTAATGCAAACTTATACTCCTTAATCAAAGCTTTTTTGGATTGTCCGGAAGATTCAATGCTTACTAATAAAAAACAAAAAAGTACCTGGAAGATTGCATATTTTTTTACTGTTTTCATGATTTGATTTATTTAAGTAAAACCGTTTTGTCGATACTCAAGATGAATACACAGCAAATTAAAATGGACTTAATCCGATTCTAAATTGAACACTAAGTTACTAAAAACAAAACAAGTAAAAGAAGTTGTATGAGATTATTTTGAGGCGTTATGCTAATTCAACGCAATATAATTTTAAACCTTTTTAGATTATATATAATGGTTTAAGGATTTATAGTATCCCAATTCCTAAGCAACTAAGAAATGTAAATAGCCCAAAAAAATCTTTGTACCTTTGCTTCTTAGAAATAAATTTATGCGCATAGATATTATTACCGTTCTTCCCGAATTACTTCGAAGTCCTTTTGAAGCTTCCATAATGAAGCGTGCAATAGACAAAGGAATTGTAGAAGTTCATTTTCATAATTTAAGAGATTATACGACCAACAAACAAAAATCAGTGGATGATTATCCTTTTGGCGGTGGAGCAGGAATGGTCATGTCGGTACAACCCATCGACGCTTGCATCACCCATTTGAAAAGTGAAAGAACCTACGACGAAATTATATACATGACTCCGGATGGGGAAACCTTGAATCAAAAAATGGCAAACACCATGTCCATGCTCGAAAACATCATTATCCTCTGCGGTCATTATAAAGGGGTAGACCAACGCGTTCGAGACCATTTTATAACCAAGGAAATCTCTATTGGCGATTATGTTTTGTCGGGAGGCGAATTAGGAGCCTTGGTCTTATCGGATGCTTTGATACGATTAATTCCTGGAGTTTTAAGTGATGAAACTTCGGCCTTGACGGATAGTTTTCAAGATGGTTTATTGTCTGGGCCAATATACACAAGACCTGCTGATTACAAAGGTTGGAAAGTTCCCGAAGTGTTGACAAGTGGGCATTTTGCAAAAATTGACAAATGGCGAGAAGATATGGCTTTTGAACATACCAAAAATCGTCGACCGGATTTGCTTGAGGAGTAGTTATGAGTCGATGGCTATTAAAGATTTTCATCTCTCCGGATATTATTTAAGAAACAATTAACTGCCAATTTTTGATACGTTTTTTAGAAAAAAATTAAAAAAAATCCTAACTCATAATTCATAATTCATAATTATTTCTATCTTTGCACCCACATTTGACCAACCTCTGACGAAAATCGTGAATGTTGCTCTGATAATCAATTATTTAATTCATAAATCATGGCAGATTTAATGAAATTCGTTCAAGACGAATTAGTAACAAAAAAAGATTTCCCTATTTTCGGTGCTGGTGATACTATCACAGTGTACTACGAAATTAAAGAGGGTGAAAAAACAAGAACTCAGTGTTTTAAAGGAGTTGTAATTCAAAGAAAAGGTTCGGGAAATACGGAAACTTTCACAATTCGTAAAATGTCTGGATCAGTTGGTGTAGAGCGTATCTTCCCAGTGAACATGCCGGCTTTACAAAAAGTTGAAGTGAACCAAAGAGGTAAAGTTCGTAGAGCTCGTATCTACTACTTTAGAGAACTTACTGGTAAAAAAGCAAAAATTAGAGAAAAAAGAAGATAATATTCTGTTTTCTATTCATAAAAAAAGTCCTGATTCGTTCAGGACTTTTTTTATAGCAAAAATTTATACTTTACATTACCATATTCTTATTTATAAAGATTCAATTTATTGAATTCACAATTTAATCGATTTACCCTTAGATATAAACGAAAATCCTATCTTATTAATTATATTTGCACTCGCATTTATAATAAACAAACATCAATATGGAAAAAATTAAAGTAGCTAATTCAGTCGTTGAAATCGATGGTGATGAAATGACACGAATTATTTGGAGTTTTATAAAAGAACAATTAATTCTTCCTTATTTAGATTTAGATATTAAATATTACGATTTAGGTATTGAAAGCCGTGAAGCTACCAAAGATCAAATAACAATTGATTGTGCAGAAGCTATAAAAAAATACAATGTTGGTATTAAATGTGCCACCATTACTCCTGATGAAGACCGCGTGAAAGAATTTAATCTTTCCAAAATGTGGAAATCTCCAAATGGAACGATTAGAAATATTGTTGGAGGAACGGTTTTTCGGGAACCTATAATCATGAGAAACGTCCCAAGATATGTACAAGGTTGGACAAAACCTATCGTTATTGGTCGTCATGCTTTTGGAGATCAATACAAAGCTACCGATACCGTTATCAAAGGAAAAGGGAAATTAACCATGACTTTTGTTCCAGAAAATGGTGCAGCAGCACAATCTTGGGAAGTATACGACTTTGAAGGTGATGGTGTTGCTATGGCAATGTACAACACAGACGAAAGCATTTATGGGTTTGCGCATTCCTCTTTCCAAATGGCATTAACCAAAAAATGGCCTTTATATCTTTCCACAAAAAACACCATTTTAAAAGCTTATGATGGACGCTTCAAAGATATTTTTGAAGAAGTGTACCAACAACATTACAAAGCCGATTTTGATGCCAACAGCATGATTTACGAACACCGCCTTATCGATGATATGGTGGCGTCTTGCATGAAATGGAACGGTGGTTTTGTTTGGGCTTGCAAGAATTATGATGGCGATGTGCAATCGGATACCGTGGCACAAGGATTTGGTTCCTTAGGATTAATGACTTCCGTATTAGTAACGCCTGACGGAAAAACTGTGGAAGCCGAAGCAGCTCACGGAACAGTAACACGTCACTTTAGAGAACACCAAAAAGGGAGAGCCACTTCTACCAATCCAATTGCTTCCATTTTTGCTTGGACAAGAGGTTTGGAACACCGAGGAAAATTGGACGGAAACCAAGCTTTAGTTGATTTTTGTTTGAAATTGGAACAAGTTTGTATCGAAACGGTTGAAAGCGGAAAAATGACGAAAGATTTAGCCATGCTAGTAAAACCAATTGGTTTAACGGCAGAAGATTATTTGACAACCGAAGGGTTTTTGGCAGCGATTAAAGAAAACTTAGATATCAAATTAGGATAATATTTGGTTCTCAAAATTATAAAGACGATTGGAAACAGTCGTCTTTTTTTTTATTCCTTATCAATAAGTCCCTTAATTTTCCTTATTTTGATTATGGCTTTATAACCTGAATTCAAATTCCATTGCTGATTGGTTACTACTTTTTCATTGCCATCCATAAAAACAAATTGCCCTGTGTTTGGGTATAATTCGCCTGTGTTTAAAGCTTCTATTTGTATTGTATTTGGACCTTCTTTTACATCCAAAATATATCTTTTAAAGCCTGCCATTAAATCTACTCTTGGAACAACTACTTCACCATTCAACCAAATCCTAACCATATCGCCATCAATAGCGCCATAATCTCTACATTCAATATTTAATTTAAACGTTGTTATAACAAATTCTCCAAGGAAAGAGTCACTATTATCCACTGCGCTAGAAAGTCCTTCTCTTTTTAATTTTTGATTTTCTTTCTCTACAATTTTATCCCCTGGATTTATAAAATTTGTTTTAGTATCCATCACACTTTTTTCGGGCGGGAGCTTTTTTGTAAGCAGTGAAAAATTCTCTAATAACTTATCTTTTTTATCAAAAATACTTGGATATTTTATGGATGAATTAATATTAATTTTCCCTGAAGTGCTTGATGATGGAGCAATAGTAATTGTTTTCTTTGGCAATTCAAATTGTGAAAAACCATGGAATGAAATTAACAAAAACAATATAGAAAAACAATTTCCTTTCAAAATCTGATTATTTTTAAACGCTGTAAAAGTATCTAAATTCCTTGCATAAAGGCTTTATAATTAACCAAAACTTAACAAATTATGAATCCTTACTTTTACTTATATTTACATTTCTGAAATTTAAAATCTCATGTCTTCACACCATATTGTTCGCGACGATCAAGAACCTGCTTTAATCATTGCTAATGGCGCTGAATGTAGCCAGGAATTATTAGGTCAATTGTTAGAATGGTCACCCATAGTGATCGTTCTTGATTCGGCGATGGATAGAATTTTAGATTTAAATATTAAAGTGGATGTTTTATTAGGTGATTTTGACAGAGGTTTCGACCCCGAATATTATAAAGAAAGACAGTTCCCATTAGAGATTGTTCACACACCCAACCAAGATAAAACCGATTTAGAAAAAGCCTTTGAATACCTCATAGAACGTAAAATTCCAGCGGTAAATGTTGTTTGGGCAACCGGAAAACGTGCCGATCATACCATTACCAATATCACTTCGATTGTGCAATATAGAAACAATTTAAAAATTGTAATGCTAGACGATCATTCCAAAATATTTTTATTGCCAAAACGTTTTGAAAAATGGTACCCCGCCAGTACTCCAATCTCCCTAATTCCTATTGGAAATGTTTCAGGAATACATTCGGAAAATTTGTTTTATCCATTAAAAAACGATACCTTAACCATCGGTTACAGAACCGGAAGTAGTAATCATGTTTTACATGATGGAATAGTAATTATTGAACATGATGAAGGCGATTTATTGCTTATGGAATGCATGGATTAAAATATAAAAAAACAAAAAATTGAAAGCCCAAAATACCACAGAAAAGACCACTTTACACCCTAGAAACCCGCATCGTTTTCGATATGATTTTGAACAATTATTTTTAAGTTGTCCTGAATTGAAAGCTTTTGTGGCTATGAATGAACACGCAGTAGAAACCATTGATTTTAGTGATCCCGAAGCGGTGAAAAAGCTCAATAAAGCATTGTTAATTTCTAACTACGACATTCAAAATTGGGATATTCCAAAAAATTATCTTTGTCCGCCAATTCCAGGGCGTGCTGATTATATTCATTACTTAGCCGATTTATTAGCCAATTCCAATAATGGAATCATCCCAGAAGGAGAAACCGTTGTGGGTTTGGACATTGGTATTGGAGCGAATTGTATTTATCCCATAATTGGAAATTCCGCCTATGATTGGAGCTTTGTAGGTACCGAAATTGATGAAATTGCCATTCAAAATTGCAAAGAAATAATTGGCAAAAACCCCAAATTAATAGATGCAATTAGTCTGCAATTGCAAACCAATTCTCGATTTATTTTTAAAAATATCATTTTACCCGAAGACAAATTTGCGTTTTCCATTTGCAATCCTCCCTTTCATGCATCCCAAGAAGAAGCAACCAAAAGCGCCTTGCGAAAAGTAAATGCTTTGGAGAACACGAAAGATTCAACCCGAAGCGGTGGCGAACGGAGCGAAGCTAAACCGCTTTTAAATTTTGGCGGGCAAAACACCGAATTATGGTGTGATGGTGGCGAATTGGGATTCATTACCCAAATGATTTATGAAAGTGCCAAATATCCTTTACAATGTTTTTGGTTTACTACTTTGGTTTCTAAAAAAGACAATCTGGCAAGCATTTACAAAACACTAAACAAAGTGAGTCCCGTTCAAATTAAAACCATCGAAATGGCGCAAGGACAAAAGACTAGCCGAATTGTAGCCTGGACATTCTTGAGTGAAAGCCAGCAGAAAAACTGGAAGTTTTAGTTTTTAAATACTCTTTTATAAAGTTCAAACTTTGTAACTTTACGCTGAATAATTTAAAGATTGCTTCGTGCCTCGTAAAATCACATGAAATTCCAAGTCGTTTCCGAATACAAACCTACCGGTGATCAACCTCAAGCCATTGAAAAATTAGCTAAAGGAATCTTCGATGGTGATAAATACCAAACTTTATTGGGTGTAACCGGTTCGGGAAAAACGTTTACGGTAGCCAATGTGATTGAAGAAGTGCAAAAACCTACCTTAGTTTTGGCTCACAATAAAACTTTGGCAGCGCAATTGTATTCGGAATTCAAGCAATTTTTTCCGAATAATTCTGTGCAGTATTTTGTTTCTTATTACGATTATTATCAGCCAGAAGCCTACATTCCTGTAACAGGTGTTTTTATCGAGAAAGATTTATCTATTAATGAAGAGCTGGAAAAACTTCGATTAAGCACTACTTCTGCGCTACTTTCGGGTAGAAGAGATGTTTTGGTTGTGGCTTCGGTTTCATGTTTATATGGGATTGGAAATCCTGTTGAGTTTGAAAAAAATGTCGTTTCGATTACCAAAAATCAAATTATTTCCCGCACCAAATTATTACATCGCTTAGTACAAAGTTTATATTCCAGAACCGAATCCGAATTCACACCGGGAACTTTCAGAATTAAAGGAGACACCGTAGAAATCTTCCCAAGTTATGCCGACGAACCTTTTAGAGTGCACTTTTTTGGAGATGAAATTGAAGAAATAGAAGCGTTTGACCCGAAGACTTCTATGGTTTTAGAAAAATATGAACAACTCAAAATTTATCCAGCGAATATGTTTGTTACTTCTCCCGATATTTTGCAAAATGCAATTTGGGAAATCCAACAGGATATGGTAAAACAAGTAGCTTATTTTAAAGAAATTGGAAAACATTTGGAAGCCAAACGTTTGGAAGAACGTACTAATTTCGATTTGGAAATGATACGCGAACTAGGCTACTGCTCTGGTATTGAAAATTATTCCCGCTATTTGGATGGTCGAGAACCTGGAACAAGACCATTTTGTTTGTTGGATTATTTCCCTGATGATTTTTTAATGGTAGTGGACGAAAGTCACGTGACGATTTCGCAAGTGCATGCCATGTATGGCGGAGATAGAAGCCGAAAAGAGAATTTGGTGGAATATGGTTTCCGATTGCCCGCTGCGATGGATAATCGTCCGTTGAAATTTGAAGAATTTGAAGGGATGCAAAACCAAGTGATTTATGTTTCGGCAACACCTGCTGATTATGAATTACAAAAATCGGATGGTGCATATGTTGAACAAGTAATTCGCCCAACAGGATTATTAGACCCTGTAATTGAAGTGCGTCCAAGTTTGAACCAAATTGACGATTTGATAGAAGAAATTCAACTTCGATGCGAAGCCGACGAACGCGTTTTGGTGACTACTTTAACCAAAAGAATGGCGGAAGAATTGACAAAATATTTAACCAAAGTTTCTATTCGCTGTCGGTATATTCATAGTGATGTGGACACTTTGGAACGGGTGGAAATCATGCAGGATTTGCGAAAAGGTTTGTTTGATGTTTTGATTGGTGTAAACTTATTACGAGAAGGACTCGATTTACCCGAAGTCTCGTTGGTAGCTATTTTGGATGCTGATAAAGAAGGTTTTCTTAGAAGTCATCGTTCGTTAACCCAAACCGTGGGTCGTGCTGCCAGAAACGTGAATGGAAAAGCGATTATGTATGCCGATAAAATCACCAACAGCATGCAAAAAACGATGGATGAAACCAATTATCGCCGGGAAAAGCAAATTGCTTATAATACCCAACATGGATTGTCACCAAAAGCATTGAACAAAAGTTTGGGTAATGCCTTAAACAAGAATTCTGTTTCCTCACAATACTACGAAAACCAAACATTGAAAGCTGCCGAACCTGAGAGTTTGTACTTAACCAAACCCGAAATTGAAAAGAAAATCCGAGACACCAGAAAAGCCATGGAGAAAGCAGCCAAAGACTTGGACTTTTTGCAAGCGGCAAAGTTTCGTGATGAGATAAAAATGCTGCAGAAAAAATTGACTTAATCCTTTTTTTATAAAGAGGTGAAATAGTCTATAATTTTTTATGATTTATTGAGATAAAATGATTACAATCCATAAATAATTTTAAATCATGAGTCGAAAATTTTAGTTTAAAGGTATTTTGTTTAACCTTCTAAAAAAGTAAAAGTAAATTTGTATTCAAAACAAAAATTTTAGCTTCAAGTCTAAAAAATATCTAGTATTAAAATGGATTTGAAAAAACTATTAAAAAATTTTCTCGATTGGTCATTTTCAAACCCAAATAAATCGGGCGTTTTTATTTTCACAATAATATTTACTGCAGTTGTTATAATAGCATCACTTAGATATGATATTATTGACCAAAAACACAAAGACGAAATGAGTATTCTCTTAGAGAATATTCACGAAAATCTTGAAGAAAATATTAAAAATGCAAAAATCACATGTAGCACTCTTGCACTTACTATTAATGATGACGGAATTCCCAAAAACTTCAACAAAATAGCCAAGGAGCAAATTGAATTATACCCATTCATAAGTTCAATAAATATAGCTCTAGATGGAAATATTAAGTATGTCTATCCACTAAAAAATAATGAAGCCGAATTAAAGGCAACTACTACTTTTGAATCCTCACATGTAATGCATGATTTATTCAATAGTATTGAAAATAAAAAAGGTTTTATTAGCCATCCAATACAATTAACAAATGGTGAAATAATAGTAATAAATACACTTCCTATTTACAAGAACAATAGCTTTTGGGGTTTTACATCAGCAAATATTAATTTAAAAAAAATATTAAATAATTCCAGTAAAAATTTGGTTGACTTTTCTAAATATGAGTTACGCCTTTCAATACTAAATACAACAACTAAAAAAGAAAAATTTTATTTTTCACCCCAAATAAACCCTGCTGAAGACTATTATGTTAGGAAAACACTTCCTAATATTACTTGGACTTTTTTTTTGATTGACAAGAACCCACACAATATACAAGAGCTACTGCAATGGTTACTCGGAAGTGGTTTTGGTTTAATTTTTGCGATAATTATTGGTTTTTTTACAACCAAATTATTGAGACAACCCGAAAAATTAAGAACCTTACTAGAAGAACAAAGAGAAAAAATCTTAACTAATGAATTAATGTTTCAGACTGTTTATGATCAAGCTACAATAGGTTTTGCCTTTGTAGATGCTCTTTCAGGTAAATTTATTAAAACCAATAATAAATACTGCGCCATTTTAGGTTACACCCATGAAGAGATTAAAGATAAAAGCTTTGTGTTTTTCACCCATCCTGATGACATAGCGGATAATCTTTCTAATTTAAAAAAACTTGAAGAAGGCATTATCAGAGAATATACAACAGATAAACGATACATTAATAAATCTGGGGAGATTATTTGGATAAACTTAACGGTATCTCCAATGTGGGAAAGTAATAAAACACCAACCACGAATATTGCTTTCATAAAAGATATCACAGCATTCAAAGAAAGCCAATTGATAATTGAAAAAAATGAAGCTAAATTAAAGTCTCTTATAGACACCGTTGACGGTATTGTTTGGGAATGTTATCTTAAAAATCAGACTACTACTTTCATAAGTAAAAAAGTTGAAAAGATATTAGGATACACAGTAGAAGATTATATGGGGAGTCCTACTTTTTGGGAAGATCATATTTATCCGGAAGATCGTGATTTAGCATTAAGTTTATCTTCCATCGTAAACATGAGATACAAGGATCATGATTATGAATATAGGATGGTTAGCAAAGATGGCAAAATCGTATGGATCAGAGATATTGTAAATTTTATTTTTGAAAAAGGAACCCCTGTAACTGCAAGAGGTATAATGATTGACATTACAACTATTAAAGAAGCAGAAATAGATTTCAAAAAGTCTTACGATTTAGTTCTCGAACAAAATAAAAGATTACTGAATTTTTCCCATATTATTTCGCATAATTTAAGGTCTCATACTAGCAATATAGAGTCGCTATTATCATTAATTGAAACCTCAGAAACAGAAGAAGAACGAAATAAAATGTTAAAGTTGTTAAGCTCAGTTTCAAATTCACTTGACGAAACAATGACCCATCTCAACGAAGTAGTGAATATAAATACTAATATTAACCTAGTTATACAACCATTAGACTTTAGTAAATATATCATTAAAGCACAAGAAACTCTTAATGAACAAATAAAATTCAATCAAGTTACTTTTATCGTAGACATCCCAGATGACCCATTAATAGATTATAATAAAGCATATCTTGAAAGTATTCTTTATAATTTAATTTCAAATGCTATTCGTTACAAACATCCGCAACAAAAACCAATTATTACAATAAAATTATATAAAGAAAATAATATAAATGTCTTTGAAGTTTCAGATAATGGGATTGGGATTGATCTAAAGAAGAATAGCGATAAACTTTTTGGCATGTACAAGACATTCAGCAATAATCCAGATGCAAGGGGAATTGGATTATTTATCACAAAAAGTCAAATAGAATCTATGGGTGGTCAAATAACTGTGGAAAGTGAAATAAACATAGGAACTAAATTTAAAATCTATACCAAATGAAAAAAAAGATAATATGGGTTGTTGATGATGATGCCATTTACCAAACAATTATTAATAGATTAATTATAAAATCGGATGCTTTTTCAGCACACTCTTCATTTATAAATGGAAAAGAGGCAATGAATATGCTAAAAACCATGTTGGAAGATATTGAATCTCTTCCAGATATTATTTTATTGGACATTAATATGCCTGTTATGGATGGATGGGAATTTATGGAAGAAATAAAAATGATAAAATCTAAAATTAGTAAGCATATTATAATCTATATAGTGAGTTCTTCCATTGCGCTTGAAGATAAAAACAAGTCCAAAAATTTTACAGACATAGTAGGTTATATATCCAAACCTGTTTCTGTAGCTGACTTAGTATCGATTATTCAAAGTAATAATGACTAAAACTGCTGAAGATTCGATGTGGCAGGAATAGGTAACAATAACAACTTTAGGTAATGTAGATCAATTTCCTAGAACAACTAAAGGAAGATTATTGTGGGAGTTTTAATGATAGCTGGAGTAGCCTTTTTTGAAACATTTACAGTTTATACTCCAACTTGGTTTGTAGAAGACAAAGAAAAAGTAGTTCATCCTACTTACTATTTAAAGCCTATAAAGCTTAATTCAACTGTTCCTGAAATACTTCCAACAAAAACTCGGGAGAAATCATCTTAGTAGGAGAAATTTCCATCGCTTTTAGTACACGCTTAATAGCATGTGGGTTCAATCCCATATTGATACCGATAACATGAATGGCATTCGCTTCTTTTTCATGCAACACGCCATCACAATACATCAACAAAGCCAGACGATAAAATTGTTGGATACGTTCAAATTTGGATTTGATAACAACGGGATAATTTTCCTGATGAAACAATTCTTTAAAATCTTCCTTTTTTATTTGAAGTTCGTCCGAAATCATCGTAAGAAAAGCAAATTCCCTTTCGTGCAATTTACCATCAATAACCGAAAAGGAAATCATTTCTGATAACAATGCTAATTTTTCTTCGTACTTATTCATCAAATGTTTATTTTTAGCTAAAATATAAATTTTTATGAAACGAGTGACGTTTATTCAATTGAAATATATTTTCTCTACTGTATTGCTATTTCACTTGCTATGTGGCAATGCACAAGAAAGCAGTAAACAAGAAGAACCTCCCAAAAAAAGTACAGCAAGTAACCAAGTTTCCACCTTTACTATTGAAGCGCCACAACTAAAAACCACTAAAAAAATTTGGGTGTATTTGCCAAAAAACTACACTTCTTCCTCCAAAAAATTTCCTGTGATTTATATGCATGATGCTCAAAATATCTTTGATGCCACGACTTCCTATGTAGGTGAATGGAATGTAGATGAAACGTTGGACAGTATTCAAGCACAGGTTATCGTTATAGGCATTGAACATGGAAATGAAAAACGGATGGAAGAATTAACACCCTTTAAAAACGAGAAATACGGTGGTGGAAATGCTGACAATTATTTGGATTTTATCGTCACGACTTTAAAACCTTATGTTGATAAAACCTATCGAACCAAAACCAACGCAAGAAACACTGCCATTTTTGGAAGTTCTCTCGGTGGATTGATTTCCTTTTATGCCGCTTTGAAATACCCAACAATTTTTGGAAAAGTGGGTTGCTTCTCCCCTTCCTTTTGGTTTAACCGAAAAGAAATCACAACCCTAATGGAGCAAACTCCTACTTTTAATACCAAAGTGTATTTCCTTTGTGGCGATAGTGAAGGCGATGATGATGTGATTAAAGACATGAATTCCATGGAGCATTTAGTGAATACTAAACGCTGCGAGTGTAAAAAATTGAACAAAAAAGTAATCGTAAAAGGCGGAGAACACAACGAAAAATTATGGCGAGAAAGTTTCAAAAAGGCGTACCTTTGGCTTTTCTAAATAATGACATTATGAACAACAACGATATTTTTAAAAAACTCCGCGTAGCGCTTCAATTGCGTGATGATCAAATAGTGGAAATCCTGGAATTGGTAGATTTCCGAATGTCAAAAGGCGAAATTGGCAATTTTTTTCGCAAAGAAGACCATGAAAATTTTATGGAATGTGGCGACCAAGTGTTGCGCAATTTCCTAAACGGATTGGTGATTTACTTGCGTGGCACTTTAGAAAACCCGAAAAACGCGATGGATGTTATCAAACAAAACCAAGAAGTGGTTAGAAAGAATACGGCCGATAAACCCAAAGTAGCTTTCAAACCCAACACCGAATTCAATCCAACCCGTGCCAAAGGCGAACGAAGCGGAGCTAAACCTGCCACTTCATCTAATAAACCACGAGATAAAAAACCAATGAAAAAGATTGAAATTGTTGAGAAAGTACAATACAAAAACGGAAAAAATAAAAAAGGATAATTTTTCCACTTACCAACTAATTAATTATATTTGTTTTTATTTTAATCAATTTACCATGAAAATTACAACTAAAATTATTGCAATAAGCATATTATTACTCACTTTATCATGTGACAAAGAAATTCCAAATGACAATAATTCGTCTTCAAAAACAATAACGCCATTAGCATTAACAACAACTCCAAAGAAATTTTTATTTGATGCTACCAAAGCAGAAACTGCAGGGAATGCAGATTGGGTATTAGATGCTGACACTTCACCACAACGATTCCCAACTCCATTGCAATCAAATATCACAGCCACTACAACGGAAAGTTATTGGAGAGGCGGACTGTCTTCTTGGGGAATTGCTTTAGTAAAATTAGGACATAGTGTAGAAACTTTATCTTCTGGAACTGCAATCACTTACGGTGGAACGGGTGCTCAAGATTTGAAAAATTATAATGTATTTGTTATTGACGAACCCAATATTAAATTTACAACTGCAGAAAAAACAGCGCTAATAAACTTTGTAAAAAATGGTGGTGGATTGTTTATGATTTCAGATCACACCGTTTCCGATAGAAATAATGACGGTTGGGATTCGCCAGCTATTTGGAATGATTTGATGACTACCAATTCTGTTAAAGCCAATCCTTTTGGGTTTAGCATTACGTTAAATAATATTTCAGAAACTACCACCAACCGATTAAGTGCTACAACAAATACTATTTTAAATGGTTCGCAAGGAACTGTAACCCAATTAAAATATTCAAACGGTGCTACAATAACAACAAATACTGCTGCCAATGCAACCGTACAAGGATTGATTTGGAGAGGAACTTCTGCACAAGGAACTTCAAATGTGATGTGTGCCTCTGCAACTTATGGAACTGGTAGAGTTGTGGTTATTGGAGATAGTTCTCCTGCCGATGATGGAACGGGTGCTTCAGGAGACACACTTTATCCAGGTTGGACAGAGTTGCCTTCACACTCAAGATTGCATATGAATGCTTCCCTTTGGCTAGCAAAATTATAAATTTAAATTCGCTATAAAACAAATAATCCCGAGCCTAAAACTCGGGATTATTTTTTATATCTAAAATTTGAAATTAACTCAAAGCCACTTTCACTTGATCTGCTGCTTCTTGAAATTGCACCGCCGATAAAATAGGCATCCCCGAATTATCAATTAATTCTTTAGCAATCTCAGCGTTGGTTCCTTGCAAACGCACAATGATTGGCACTTTTATCGCATCTCCCATGTTTTTGTATGCATCCACAACACCTTGCGCTACTCTATCGCAACGCACAATTCCCCCAAAAATATTAATCAAAATAGCTTTTACATTTGGATCTTTTAAGATGATACGGAAAGCTGTTTCTACACGTTTGGCATCAGCAGTTCCACCAACATCAAGGAAGTTGGCAGGTTCAAAACCAGCATATTTAATCAAATCCATAGTGGCCATTGCCAATCCAGCTCCGTTTACCATACATCCAACAGTTCCGTCAAGGTCAACATAGTTTAACCCAACTTCTTTGGCTTCCACTTCGATAGGGTTTTCCTCTCTAATGTCGCGCATGTCGGCATATTTTGGCTGACGGTACAAAGCGTTATCATCAATATTCACTTTGGCATCCACAGCCATAATTTTATTATCGGATGTTTTTAAAACAGGGTTAATTTCAAACATCGAAGCATCAGAACCAATATAGGCATTGTATAAAGAATCAATAAATTTTACCATTTCTTTAAACGCATTTCCTGAAAGTCCAAGATTAAAGGCTATTCGTCTTGCTTGAAAAGCTTGCAAGCCAACCGATGGATCAATTTCTTCATTGAAAATTAAATGCGGTGTATGTTCTGCAACTTCTTCAATGTCCATTCCGCCTTCGGTAGAATATACAATCATATTGCGACCGGTAGCTCTGTTTAATAAAACCGACATATAGAATTCAGAAGTTTCACTCTCACCAGGATAATATACATCTTCAGCAACCAAAACTTTGTGAACACGTTTTCCTTCAGCTGATGTTTGAGGGGTGATTAATTGCATTCCTATAATCTGTTCCGCAATTTCCTCTACTTGTTGCAAGTTTTTGGCCAATTTCACACCGCCGCCTTTTCCTCTTCCACCTGCATGAACTTGTGCTTTAATAACATACCAACTCGTTCCTGTTTCGGTAGTTAATTGTTTTGCAGCCGCAACTGCTTCTACTGGATTATTAGCAACAATACCTCGCTGAATGCGAACGCCATAACTTGCTAAAATTTCTTTTCCTTGATATTCGTGTATATTCATATTGAAGATTTTGACTTTTTAATCCGATTTCAAAATTTCGGAACGGTGCACAAAAGTAATTAAATAGAATGAAACTCTAAAGCAAAAATATAGCTAATTAGCACATTTAATTGCGAATTTTTTGGAGCTATTCCAGCTATCCGTTATATTCCCGATGAAAAATCGGGAGATGCCGCTTCTATCTGGGCTAAAAACTAATGGAATCGAAAAAAACTAATGGAAAAATTCACAATTTCACACAAATATAATTCGGGTTGGTTTTGCTTTTTCAATATGCTACCTTTGTCTCTATTCTAAAATAAATTTCATGCAACCTAAAGAATTACTTGCTCTTGCAGAAGAATTTGGCAATCCATTGTATGTTTACGACGCTTCAAAAATTGAGTTCCAATACAATAGATTAGCCAATGCCTTTTCCAAAGTGGAAAAATTGCGCATTAACTACGCAATGAAAGCCTTATCCAATATTTCTATTCTAAAACTTATTAATAATTTGGGCGCTGGATTGGATACGGTTTCCATACAGGAAGTACAATTGGGTTTACATGCTGGTTTTACTCCCAAAAACATCATCTTTACGCCAAACGGTGTTTCCTTTGAAGAGATTGAAGCAGTAGCCAAACTGGGCATTCAAATTAATATTGACAACCTTTCTGTCTTGGAACATTTTGGTGCCAAGTATCCAAAAACCCCTGTTTGTATTCGGATTAATCCCCATGTGATGGCTGGTGGCAATGAGAATATATCTGTGGGACATATTGATAGTAAATTTGGAATTTCGGTGCACCAATTACCCCATTTATTGCGCATCGTGGAAAATACAAAAATGCACATCAACGGCATTCACATGCATACAGGTTCTGACATTTTGGACATTGAGGTATTTCTATATGCTGCCGAAATTTTATTTGACGCAGCCAAACATTTTAAAACTTTGGATTTCCTTGACTTTGGTTCAGGGTTCAAAGTGCCTTATAAAAAAGGGGATATCGAAACCAACATTGAAGAATTAGGACGAAAACTCTCCAAACGTTTCTTAGCGTTCGAAAAAGAATATGGGCGTTCGTTGACGTTGGCTTTTGAACCTGGAAAATTCTTGGTGAGTGAAGCTGGTTTTTTCTTAGCTAAAGTGAATGTGGTAAAACAAACCACATCTACAGTTTTTGCAGGAATTGACAGTGGTTTTAACCATTTAATCCGTCCCATGTTTTATGGTTCACAGCATACAATAGAAAATATTTCCAATCCAAAAGGCAAAGAACGTTACTATACGGTTGTAGGCTACATTTGTGAAACTGACACCTTTGCCAATAATCGCCGCATTGCAGAAATCCATGAAGGCGACATTCTTTGTTTCAAAAATGCGGGCGCTTATTGTTTTTCGATGGCCTCCAACTACAACTCTAGATACAAGCCTGCGGAAGTGTTATGGAAAGACGGAGAAGGATATGTGATAAGAGAGCGGGAAACGTTTGACGACATTTTGAAAAATCAAATTTTGATTAACCTTTAAAAAAGTTTTTAATTAAATTGAAATAAAAATGGCATACATTTGAATTCGAATTCAAGAATTTTACATACCAAATTGAAAAAAAATTGTTTAACAAAAATAGAACTATATGTTAAAAGCATTAAAAAGTGGAATCAAAAAAATCCTAACTTCAATTAAAGCAGTTATTACTCTTAAGCGCAGTAAAAAATCTCCAACAACATTTGAAACCTCTTCAAAATATTGGGAAGATAGGTATAAGGAAGGAAGAAATTCAGGTGCTGGATCTTATAATAATTTAGCTGAGTTTAAAGGCAAAATTATAAACTCTTTTGTTTCTGAAAATAACATTGACAAAGTGATTGAATTTGGTTCTGGTGATGGAAACCAACTAAAATATTTTTCTTTCAATTCTTATATTGGATATGATGTAAGCCAAACATCAATTGATTTGTGTTCAAATATTTTTAAAAGCGATAGCTCAAAACAATTCATAAATATAATCGATTATAAACCTATAGAAGTTGACCTTACTCTAAGTCTTGATGTAATTTATCATTTAATTGAGGATGATGTATTTCATGATTATATGTCTAAATTATTTGATTCATCGAAAAAATTTGTCATTATATACTCTTCCAACGACGACAAACAAAATAATGAGGACACTGCTATCCATGTAAGGCATCGACAATTTACAAACTGGATTGAACGAGAGAGAGGAAATTTTAAACTAATAAAACATATTCCTAATAAATACCCAGGAAATGGAAAAGGGCATAAAACATCTTTTGCTGATTTTTACATTTTTGAAAAAGATAATGTCAACTAAATTATTATTTTCTTACATAAAATCATATAAAGATAAAACACACTATTTAAAACTAAGAAACCAGTATAGCTACTGGTTTCTTAGTTTTTTAATTTTGGATCTTCGCTCTTTTTGGATTTCGAGATAAGTAGCATACTGACTTTCTGTAAGCAATGCTTTCATTTCCTCGTTTTTTTTACTTTGAATTTCTTTCAGCTTTTGGAATTTTCCCATTCTATCATCCTCACTCTCTTTTAATTCTTTCAACATTGTCGTATATTTTTTGGTGATTCCCATAAATGGGGCTTCTTGTTCTGCTGTTAAAGCTAGTCGTTCTTTGTCGGCTTTGAGTTGAGTAAGAACCGCTTCTTTTTGTTCTTCGGTCAATTTTGATTTGGATTGCGCTTGGATTCCACTAAAACTAAGTATGAAAAGGAAGCTTAAAGCGAAAATTAATTTTGAATTTTTCATAGTATATAAATTTATTATTTTTAAAGGATACGTTTAGAAAACAATTTAAAGAAATGGTTTAATGAAGTTTGAAAATTCATTCGGGATTAAGGATTTCTAGACCAGAGAGTCGCTATAAACCAAAAATTATTATTAAAAAAAGGAGCTAGACTTGAGTATAGCCAAAAAATGATGTAAAAAGCTTCAAAAAAAAGTAACATACATCGATAAAATTGCTATATATGACGGTTTTTCTTTGGTTTTTGGTGGTTGTTTACTATCTTTCGCCCTCGAAAAAATATGAACCTTATACATTTCACAAAATGTTAGAAGAAAAGAATGATAACCTGTCGGAATTGTATAATGAGACAGATGGAAATTTAGCAATTGGATCGCAAGAGTTGATTCAAGCAGAAGTAGAAGAAGAAATCTCAATTGACTCGAGTGACAGCGAATTGGCGATGCAAACTCCAGAAGTTGAAGTATTTGAGGAACCCGAAATTCTTGAAGAAGTGGAAACAATTGAAGAAGTTACAGAAACTATTGAAGAACCAGAAGTTGTTGCTGAAGTTGTTGAAATAGCTGAAGTAGAAACTATTGAAACTCCAGAAGTTCTTTCGGAAGTTGAAACTGAGGCAGAAACTGTTGTAGAAACTGTTGTAGAAACAGTAGCCACAGTTAAATTGACTGACGAAGAAGTTGCCAATGATTCGATAGTTGTGGAAGCGGAAAATCAACAAACAGCGATGGAAGCTATCGCAACGGTGAATGCCGAAGAAAGTGAAGATGAAACGTTGAAAGAACGTCATGACATACCAATGCTTGATTATGACACCTTATCCATGGAGCAATTAATTGCGGAGTTGGAAATTTTGGTTGCGGTTGAGAAAGTGATGTCAGTTAAAGATCACGTTGAAGAAGTTAAAAAAGCATTTTTGTCAAAATACTACCATTTTATTGATGAGAAAAAAGAAGAATTTCTGGCTGAAAACCCAGAAACAACTGAAGAGTTTCACTATCAATTTCCTTTAAAAGCTAGTTTTGATAAATTATATACCAAATATAGAGATCATAAAAACATCCATTTTAAAAGTTTACAAACCAATTTACAAACCAATTTAGAGAACCGAATTGCGGTTGTTGAGGAGTTAAAAAACTTATTAAATGAACAAGGGAATATATCCTCTACGCTAAAACATTTTAATGATATTAGAGAAAGATGGAAAGTGGCAGGTCCAATCCCAAAAGACAAATACAACCACGTTTGGAATAATTATCATTTCCATGTGGAAAATTTTTACGACTATTTACACTTAGATAGAGAAGCAAGAGATATTGATTTTAAACACAATTTGGATTTAAAATTAAAAATTATTGCGCGTGTGGAAGAATTGGTTAACGAAGAAGATATCAATAAAGCTTTCCGTGAATTACAAGATTTACATCGTATTTGGAAAGAAGATATTGGCCCTGTTTCTCGGGACCATCGGGAAGAAATTTGGAATAAATTCAGTGATTTGACTAAACAAATGCACGATAAAAGAGAAGGCTTTTATGAGCAGTTTCGTGAAATTGAAGCTAGTAATTTAATTGTAAAAAAAGAAATTATAGCACAAATTGAGGTTTTGGCACAAGAAAAAGTAGCATCTCATGCTGCATGGTTGGGTCAGATTATAAAGGTTGATGCCTTGCGAAATCAATTTTTTGCTACAGGCAAAGTACCTTCAGATGTAAATGAAGCAACTTGGGGTTCTTTTAAATCGGCTGTGAGAAATTTTAATATTTTAAAAAACTCATTTTACAAAGACATCAAGAAAGATCAGAACGATAACTTATCCAAAAAACAAGCATTGGTTGCCAAAGCAAATGAGCTAAAAGAAAGTAGTGATTTTGCAACTGCAACACCAATAATGAAGCAGATTCAAGAAGAGTGGAAACAAATTGGACATGTTCCAAGAAAATTCTCGGACAAACTTTGGGCAGATTTTAAATTGGCTTGTAATGGTTATTTTGAAAAATTAAAAGAGCAAAAAACAGAAGTTAATCCCGAAGAAGCTCAAGCTTTTGAAAATAAAAAATCCTATTTGGATATAATCAGAAGTTTTGAACTTACTGGTGATCACAAAACCGATTTGGATGCGATAAAAGCGCATATTGAAACATGGAAAAACTTTGGGAAAGTACCTTTCCCAAAAAGACATGTGGAAGGGAAATTCAATAAAATTTTGGATGTGCTTTTTGAAAAATTAAGCTTGAGTAAAAAAGACACCGAAAAAGTACGTTATTCTAATAGAACGGATAATTATTCAGGTTCTGATGATTCTAGAAAATTGGATAATGAAAAAGTATTTGTCATGCGAAAAATTGATGAAGTACAAAGTGAAATCTTCCAGTTGGAAAATAACATTCAGTTCTTTACCAATACGCGGAATGCTAAAAAAGAAAATTCTATAGTGTTGGAAGTTAGAAAAAACATTGAAAAACACAAAGAAGAATTAGCCTCTTTAAAAAGCAAATTAAAAGAATTACGAAGTATAGAAACAGAATAAATCAAGAAGAGGTTCAGAAATGATCCTCTTTTTTTTGCCTTCTTGAATAAGGCATGATAATTATCATTTTTTAATGATGACAATTCTTATACATTTGATTTATAAATTAAAAATGATGTCTTTTTCATTAATTCAAAAATATAATGTTCCTGGCCCAAGGTACACAAGCTATCCAACGGTACCTTATTGGGATGAAAATACTTTTTCATCGTCAAATTGGGAAGCAACTTTTTTAAAATCATTTAAGGAAAGTAATGATAGTGAAGGCATTAGTCTATATATTCATCTCCCCTTTTGTGAAAGTTTATGCACTTTTTGTGGTTGCCACAAACGAATAACAAAACAACATAATGTTGAAAACCCCTATATATCTGCAGTTTTAAAAGAATGGGATTTGTATTGTAATATATTTCCTGAACAGCCAATTATAAAAGAAATTCATTTGGGAGGAGGTACACCTACCTTTTTTTCCCCTGAAAATTTAGAAATTTTGATTAGTGGTATTTTAAAAAAAGGGAAGAAAGCCAAAAATTATGAATTTAGTTTTGAAGGTCATCCGAGTAATACTACCCATAAACATTTACAAAAATTATACGATTTAGGATTTAAAAGAGTAAGTTTTGGTGTCCAAGATTATAGTGACAAAGTGCAGACAGCGATTCATAGGATACAGACCTTTCATGATGTTGCCAAAGTTACTTTTTGGGCAAGAGAAATTGGCTATACTTCCGTTTCACATGATTTGGTTTATGGATTACCTTTTCAAACTTTGGAAAATGTGATTGACACTATTGAGAAAACAAAATCACTTTCACCCGATAGATTAGCCTTTTATAGTTATGCACATGTTCCATGGATAAAAGGAAATGGACAACGTGGTTTTAAAGAGGAGGATGTTCCTAAAGATGATGAAAAAAGAAAACTCTATGAAGCCGGCAAAAAATTATTGATTAAAAACGGGTTTTACGAAATTGGTATGGATCATTTCGCACAAGCAAGTGACAGTATGTACCAAGCCTTTGTAGCAGGAAATCTTCATCGAAACTTTATGGGCTATACTTCTTCAAAAACCCAATTAATGATTGGATTAGGCGCCTCTGCTATTAGTGATAGCTGGTACAGTTTTGCGCAAAATGAAAAGTCTATAGAAGATTATTATGAACGATTAGAACAAAATGAATTACCTGTTTTTCGTGGACATTTATTATTGGAGGAAGACTTAATTATTCGCCGTCATATTTTAAACTTAATGTGCCAATTTACAACATCATGGGATGACGATGCGTTATCTTTCCCCGAAATCGCTGATGTCATTATAGCATTACAGGAAATGGAAAAAGATGGGCTGTTAACTATTTCAAATAAAACAATAACTGTAACCGAAAAAGGAAAAACATTTGTTCGTAATATCTGTATGGCATTTGACTTACGTTTGAAACGAAATGCCCCCAATACAAAGCTGTTTTCGATGACAATCTAGATTTTTTGATTCAAATGATAATGCAACTCCTATAAAAACAATTTGCTTTTTCAATCAAAAAAATTAATTACTTACTAAAATTGAAAATATTTCATCTTTAATATGAAGTAATTTTGCTTTCTTAATGTGCAATATAGCATCGGAAGTTATTTCTATTCTTGCATTCATTCGACGAATTTCATGTTCCAATTCATCATAATCATCAAATAGTTTTTTGAAATGGGGATTTTCAAGTTTCAATTCATGTATTTTTTCCTGATGTTCTGGAAATTCGTGTAATAAATCGTGTTTTTCCATAAAATAGTATTTAAATTATTAATGACAATTCGGATTAGCTTGCACAAACAAGCTCATCATACTTGGAGAAACATAAGGAATACCCAATCCTAATCCTCGTAGAATAAATAAAATTCCTATGCAAACAGTAAAAATTGGAATTACTTTTTGAATTTTATTTCGAATTGGATTACTGAGCATATTTGCCATATAAACTACAGCACTCATCATTGGAATAGTTCCTAAACCGTATAAAAGCATATAGACAATTCCATAGTATTGATTTTGCATGGCAATAGCACCAAATAACGCAGCATAAACTAAACCACAGGGTAAAAACCCATTGAGCAATCCTATTGTAAAAATAGCATTAGGTGATTTCTTTTTGAACTGACTTCCCAATCCCGATTTAACTTTTGAAATAATGCTATAAATTGGTTTTGAAAAATTATAGTTAAAGAATATTTTTTCAGGAATTACAACGATTGTAATTATTAAAATACCAACCACAATTGAAATTTGCTGTTGTATTCCAGCGAGATACAATCCTTTTCCTAAAAAACCAAAAAGAAAACCTAATGTTCCGTAAGCTGTAAGTCTTCCAATATGATATAGTAAAAGTTGAAATACTTTCTTGACTGGATTGCTTCTATCTAAGGGTAACATCATAGCAATTGGACCACACATTCCAATGCAGTGCAAACTAGATATCAATCCAAAAAGAAAAGCGGTATATAACATTATTAGTAGAATATATTAATGACGTCGTTTGAGTTTATGCCTTTTAACTTTAAACTATTTAATATAAATTGTATCCTTAGTCAAATAGTTTTTTCCTTCATATTGCCATTCCATATTAATGTCCCAACGACCGTCTACCAAACTTTCTTTAGGTATGAGCAAAGTGGCATTAGATAACGAAATGGGAATTTCGAAATCTAATTTTTTGTTAGACGGTCTGTATAAGGACACTATTCCTTTGATGTTTTTTGGAATATAACTTTCAGGAAATACAATAGTAATTTCACCCGAAGTAGTTGTTATTACAGGTTTTTGGATTAAATCTTGTGCGTTTTGAACTCTAGCCATTTCCTCTCCAAATTTCGCATCGTGTTTGTAGTATTCTTCTACAACCAAATCATTATCATATTTACTATCTGTTTCAACTTTTATAATAAAAAACAAAATAAAACTAGCAAATAATACAAAAGCAATTACGATTGATGTTCCCCAATTTATTTTCATGATTTATTTTTTTGAGTTAGTCAAAACTTCTAGGACTTAAAAAACTTGTTGTTGTTGTTTCAATTTTATTATTTCCATTATAAACATCAATTTTTAGTTTTGTTTTATCGTGTTCCAATAAATATTGATGAATTTGAACAAATAAAGTTCCACTATTTATGGTTTGTTTTTTAACCTTAAAATCCTGTTGCCCAACGACGTTTATAATTCCTTTTATATCGTGTAATTTAAAATGAATGTCATTGAAATCTTCGTTAGTTTTATTGATTATTTTAAATGTAAAAATATTGCTAATATCGTCGCCTTTGTGCTGAAACAATTGTCCAGGCAATCTTAAAACAACCGTTTCAACTTCGCTTCTTAGAAATAATAATCCGGATAAAACTCCAATCAATATTAGTAATACTGAAGAATAACCTTTCATTCTAGCGGTAAACTTGAATTTAGATTTTTTTTCAATTTCGTCTTCAGATGCATACCGAATTAAGCCTTTTGGCAAGCCAACACCTTCCATGATAGTATCGCATTCGTCTATACAAGCAGTACAATTGACACATTCTAACTGAGTTCCGTTACGAATATCAATTGCCGTTGGACAAACATAAATACATTGTTTACAATCGATGCAATCTCCTTTTCCAGACGCTACTCTATCTTCTTGTTTGTTAAATTTTGCTCTGCCTAATTCTTTTTCACCACGAACAAAATCATAGACCACATTTATAGATTTATTGTCTAATAATACACCTTGTAATCTACCATAAGGACAAGCAATGATACATACTTGCTCTCTAAACCAAACAAAAACAAAATAGAAAACACCTGTAAAAATAAGTAGCGCAATTAATGTGCTCATATGATTTTCAG
>CAIMMM010000072.1 GCA_903842575.1 uncultured Bacteroidota bacterium
AACAAAAAAAGGGTTTAGAAAATATCTAAACCCTTTTGTATAAAATTAAAACACTTAATCTTGGTTGATAGCTTTTCTCCAAGGGTAAGCATTTAAAATATGTCTTTTTGCAAAACGGTTTGGGGAATCAGCATTTACCATTTTCACATAGATGGCTCTTGGTACACTAATATATTCATAAACACTTCCGTTAGAAAAGTTGATGATTAATCGACCTTCTACAAATTTATAATCTGTAATGGAGGCAACAGTAATGGTTTTAGTATATTCAGGTTTGTTTTGCGTAATCGTTTCTGGATTAATACTCACAAGGAAGTGGTATGCTTCAATTATAAGTTTGCTATTTTCTTCAGCGGCTTTTAATCCTGCTTCATCTCCCGAAAATTTATCGGGATGTGATTCTTTCATTGCATTGCGATAGATTGTTTTTAAATCTTTCAATTCTGCTGTTTTTTCTACGTTTAGCAGTTTACGGTATTCATTAATTTTTTTCATAAAATAATCTACTTGTAACTTTTATTTGAAAAGTCAATTTTTTTGCAAAGGTACATCTTTTTATTAAAGTTCAATTTTCCAATTTTGAGACAAATTATTTTTATGGTTTTAGATTAAATAGCGCAAAGTTTTTTGACTTTTTGGGATACGTTCCATAGGATATATCACTTGGGTTTTCAATAACACTTTTGATAGTGATTTTATCACCAATTTGGAATTTTGAAGCTATCGTTTTGTAGTCCAAAAGATATGCGCCACAGAAAAAATTTCCATTTGCATCTTTTTCAATAATTCCAGTGTACACTCCTTTTTTTTCAGTTGAATTTGTCATATTTTTTATTTGCCGATACAGAAATTAGAAAAAATATTTCCTAAAAGCTCATCATTAGTTACTTCCCCAGTTATTTCTCCAATATAGTATAAGGCTTGTTTAATATCAATTGCCATCAAATCGGAGGGCAAATTAGTTTGTAATCCGTGTTTTACTTTTTGAATTTCTTCCAAAGCTTTCAACAGCGAATCGTAGTGCCTTGTGTTGGTTACGATAGTTTCATTGTTGCGCAAAGCACCTGTGTCAACGAAGGAAATCAACTTGTTTTTTAAATCGTCAATACCTTGTTTTTCTTTGGCGGAAAGCAATACAATATTAGGAATTTGAGCGATAATATTCAAAGTTTTGGTTTCCGAAAGTTTATCCGCTTTGTTTCCAATAACAATAAGCGCTTTCAAAGGAAACAGATTTTTAATTTTCTCAAGTTCAACCTGCACTTCTTTCAAGTTCTCATTATCCAATGACAATTGAGAACTGTCCATCAAATAAATAATAACTTGTGCTTGTTCTATTTTTTCGAATGTTTTTTTAATTCCGATACTTTCCACAACGTCTTTCGTTTCCCGAATTCCGGCTGTATCAATGAATCGAAAACTCATACCATTAATGTTCAATTCATCTTCTATGGTATCACGGGTTGTACCTGCAATTTCCGAAACAATGGCTCGTTCCTCGTTTAATAAAGCATTTAATAAAGTTGATTTTCCAACATTAGGTTCGCCAACAATGGCAACAGGAATGCCGTTTTTAATAACATTTCCAACAGCAAAAGAGTCAATCAATCGTTTTAAAACAAACTCAATTCGGGTCAACAATTCTTTGAATTGCTTTCGGTCGGCAAACTCAACATCTTCTTCGGCAAAGTCTAATTCGAGTTCGATTAAAGAAGCAAAATTTAAAAGTTCTTCCCGCAATTTCGAAATCTCATTACTAAAACCACCCCGCATTTGCTGCATCGCAATTTGATGACTGGCTTCATTATCTGAAGAAATTAAATCGGCAACTGCTTCGGCTTGCGATAAATCCATTTTGCCGTTCAGAAAAGAACGCAAAGTAAATTCGCCAGCTTGTGCCATTCTACATCCTTTCCGCAACAATAATTGGATGATTTGCTGCTGAATATAAATAGAGCCATGACAAGATATCTCAATGGTATTCTCACCAGTATAGGAGTTGGTTCCTTTAAAAATGGACAATAATACTTGATCGTACACTTTTCCATCATCAACAATATGACCAAGATGAAGGGTATGCGTTTTTTGTTTAATAATGTCTTTTCCCGAAACCGATTGAAATACTAGCGAAGCTATTGCAATAGAGTCATCACCCGAAATTCGGATAACAGCAATTGCACCAGCACCCGAAGGTGAAGCTAAAGCTACAATAGTTTCTTGTGATATCATTTTAAAATTTTATTTGCAAATGTAAAACTTTACAAATGAAAAAACCGCCTCGATTTGTAATCGAGACGGCTTTTTATAAAATCTTTATGAAATTAATTATTTAACATCACCGGCATCACAAGCATGGTAACGGTTTCGCCATCATCCAATCCATCTATTGGAGTTAGAATCCCAGCTCTGTTTGGCATTGACATTTCTAATTGAATATCGTCAGAAGTTAAATTAGTCAACATCTCTGATAAAAAACGGGAATTGAAACCAATTTGCATATCATCACCTTGATAGTCACAAGTCAAACGCTCTTCGGCCTTGTTGGAATAATCAATGTCTTCGGCAGAAATATTTAATTCGGCACCTGCAATTTTTAAACGGATTTGGTGTGTAGTTTTATTAGAGAAAATCGCAACACGTCGCACAGAATTTAATAATAAAACTCTGTTGATAATTAATTTGTTTGGATTTTCTTTTGGAATTACCGCTTCATAATTTGGATATTTTCCATCTATTAATCGGCATGTTAAAACATAGCTATCAAAAGAAAAAGTGGCATTAGAATCGTTGTATTCTATTTTTACTTCGGCATCCGATGTGCCTAAAATACCTTTTAAAATATTCAAAGGTTTCTTTGGCATAATAAAATCGGCTACTTGCGAAGCTTTCACATCGGTGCGGGCATATTTTACTAATTTGTGAGCATCGGTTGCTACGAAAGTTAATCCTTCTGGTGAAAACTGAAAGAAAACACCACTCATAACTGGACGCAAATCATCATTTCCCGCAGCGAATATTGTTTTGCTTACCGCAGTTGCTAATACATCTGCTGGAACTATGGTAGAAGAAGGATTATCTAAACTTACTGATTTTGGAAATTCATCACCAGGAGCATATGCAATTGCATATTTCCCCGAGTTAGAACTAATTTCAATAGTACTATTTTCTTCAACTGTAAATGTCAACGGTTGTTCAGGAAACGTTTTTAGAATATCTAATAATAATTTTGCAGGAACGGCAACACTTCCTTTGCTTGTAGAATCTATCTCTAAAGTGGCAGACATGGTTGTTTCCAAATCAGAAGCAGAAACGGTTAACGCTTTATGATCTAATTCAAAAAGAAAATTATCTAAAATAGGTAAAGTATTGCTACTGTTAATAACACTACCTAAGACTTGAAGTTGTTTTAATAAATAGGAACTCGATACTATAAATTTCATTTCGGTTGTTTTTTAAGCATACTACTATATTTACAAACAGTATATTTTTTACAAATATATCTTAAAGAATATAGAATTCAAAAAGAATTTTATTAACATTACTTACTATATTTTCGCTTTCTTAAAAAAGTGAATAATACACCAAATAGTAAAAGAATTAGAATTGGCACTCCGACAGTTATGATTTGGGAAAAGGTATAGTTGGCATACACTTTTTCTTTGTCTAAAATTGGTAAATCAACTTCCTTACTTCGAATGTTAATAAGTCCGTTATCATCCAATAAATAATTGACACAATTCATGAGAAATTCTTTATTGGCATAGAGATTATTGGTCCATTTATCATAGCCTAATTCCAGAGGTTGATTGTTTTTATCCAACTGATTTTGGATGATATTCCCGTCAGAAATCACAATCATTTTATTTTCTTTTCCAATCGGATTGAATGTTTTGTCAATAAATGGCAAAACTCTATTTTGATATACTGAATGAAATTTACCCTCTAATAAAACAGCGACAGGAATGTTTCCCGCATTCAAAAAATCTTTCTGTTCAGGACGTTCCGAAACCATATTCAAATTTACAACCGATGGTGTTCCAATAGCTTTAGAATAGGGTGAAGATTGTAATAAAATGGTTTTAGTAATATCATTTTTCAATACCTCAATAGGGCTTGCAAATTCAAATTTAATGCCGTCAAGATTACTGACAATGGGGTGTTTAGTTCCTTGCGTTGGATAAACCATAGGCGAAAAAAACCAGGGATATTGGGTGTACTGGGTGGCACTTCCTTTATCGCCTGTTGCTAAGGAAATTGGAGTTGCCATGATGTCTTTTATCAAATCGGGTTTCATTCGAATACCATATTTGAAGAATATATCATTCAAATTCAAATCTCTTGGAAAAGCTAAGTTGGTACCCGTTTCATTGTACAGGCTGTCCATTTCCATATTCACAGGGTCCACCAACCAAAGTGTTTTCCCACCATTAATAATAAATTGATCTAAGACTTGTTTTTCCTCATCGGTAAAAGTTTCAGTCGGTTTTGCGATTATGGCTAAATCATACTTTTTTAAATATTTTAATGTATTATTTGGGCTTTTAGCAACAGAGTCTAAAGTAAATGGACCAATATAATAATTATCCTTTATTGCTCTAATGAAATCAGCAATATATCTGTCTTGTATCTCTCCATTTCCATTTAATATGACTACTTTTTTTTGTTTGTCTTTTGAAATAGTATTAAAAGCATTTGCAAAAGCATATTCTAAATGTTGCACCGAGCTGACAACTTTTTCTGCAGTAGAAGCACCCATCATATTTTTTAATAAAGGTACTTTCACACTACGATTACCATAGGTTGCAATTGCCCAAGGGAAAACTACTTCTTGGGTTTGTTGTCCTTTGTCGTTAAGCGTAACGTTTATAGGCGTTAAGCCACGCTCCATAAACGATTGCATGATTTTATCTTTCTCACCTTCGTTTTCCAAAGGATTCACAAATTGGAAAATGATATTCGAATTTTCCGATTTAAATTCTTCTAATAATTGTTGAGTTTCGCTTTGCAATTTCTTGAATTCCCCTGGAAATTGTCCTTCTAAAAACACATCAATATATAAAGGTTCTTTAACTTCACTGATAATTTGTAAGGATGTTTTAGAAAGCGTATACCGTTTGTCAGCTGTTAAATCAAATCGTTTGAAAAAAAAGTGCCCAGCGAAATTCAATACAATTAAGAATGCAATCAGCGTGATGATTTCTTTTAAGTTATTTTTTTTTGTATCCATTACGATTTTATTGATTTTAATTTAAAAACGGTAAGGGATAAAAACAAAACGGCAATACTGATGAAATACAAAACATCTCTTGTGTCAATAATACCACGACTCATACTTTTAAAATGATAATCCATTCCTATTTTTGCAACGGCATCTTCAAAACCTTTAGCATAAGGAGCAATTCCTTCAAAACCATAGTAGAAAATGAAACATAAAAAAACCGAAAGCATAAAAGCTACAATCTGATTTTCGGAAAGGGTAGAAGTAAAAATCCCAATAGCAGTATAGCTTCCCACTAAGAATAACAGTCCAAAATAAGAACCTATAGTGCTGCCTATATCAAAGTTGCCTTCGGGCATTCCCAGACTTGAAATCACATAAACATATACGAAGGTGGGAACAATAGCAATGACAATTAACAAAAAGGCACCTAAAAACTTGCCGTTTACAATTTGCCATATGGATAACGGTTTAGTAAATAATAATTCAATGGTACCTTGTTTTTTCTCATCCGAAAAACTTTTCATGGTCACAGCCGGAATCAAGAAAATTAAAATCCATGGCGCCAAAGTAAAAAACGGACTTAAATCGGCGAAACCACTTTTTAAGATATTGTATTCGCCATCAAAAACCCAAAGGAATAACCCGTTGATTATGAGGAAAATGACAATCACCAAATAGCCAATTGGCGAACCGAAAAAGGATTTTATTTCTCGTAGTACTATTGATTTCATTTAGGTTTATTTGGTGATTTGTTTATTGGTAATCCAAATCGTAATTTATAATTTAAGTTAGTGAAACTAACTTATCCACGCTCCATGCTTCGGGTTTATCGTTGAATAATTTTTTGGTGAATGTCCAAACATTATCAAACAATGCCGATTTTCTATAGTTTTCCAAATCTTCTTCGGTTTCCCAAAAACTATAGGTAAAAAAAATACAAGGATTTTTTTTATCCTGATATAACTCTAGATAACGGTTTCCTTCGGCATTTCGTATTTTATCTTTCATTATTTCGAAATTTTTCAAAAACGCAGGAATATTTTCTTCGTGAAAGCTCATTTTTACTATACGTATGAACATTTTTTTATGGTCTAAAATTAATTAAAAACTATTGAAACGACATCTCTATAACTCAATCCGAGTAGGGAAGAAGCGGAGCCAACCATTTCAGGGTTACTTCTGAAAATGGCAATTTCAAGAAAACCCGCTTCATTAAAGATGGCTAATTTTTCTCCTTCATAATCCTTCATGGGATATTTCTCAGAAATACCAATATCGGAATATTTGGGTAAAATAGTTTTAATGGTTTTATTTTTAAATTTGATTTCATAAGGCCTGCCTTTGCCCATTTCCAAAAACATTTTTTTAGTAATATTGGTTACGGCATTTCCCAAATGATCGCTATAAATTACGGTTCCTTTTATTTGATTGTCTTGAAGAATAGCCTGCAAATCGGTTACTTCTTTGATGGTTTTTATTTCTTTTCCAATCACGTTCAGCAAGCCACCTTTGGCAAGATGACATGCGACTTTTACAAATACGTCTAAATCAGTAGCATCATTAGGCAAACGGTCATGTATGTTGATTTCGACTAATTTTTGAGGAACAATTTTTTGAATGAGCATACTCAAAACGCCATTATCCGCACAGATGAAATAGTGATTGTTCCATTGCATGGCAATGTGGTTGTTTTCAACATTACGTTCAATATCAACACCAATTAAATGTACCGTTCCTTTTGGAAAACTGCTATAAGCAGCGCCAATAATATAACTCGTTTCGGCAATATTAAAAGGGTCAATGTTATGTGAAATATCAATAATTGTAGCTTCGCTATATTCGGATAGTAATTTCCCCTTTAGTGAACCTACAAAATGGTCTTTTAATCCGTAATCAGTCGTAAGGGTAATTATTGACATAAATTGTTTATAACTTAGTTGAAATAGGATTTTAAATTCGTAAAACCTATTATCTAATTTGATTAAATTTGAATGCAAAGCTAATTTATTTTTGGCTTTATAAAAACTATTGCCTAGGCAAAATACAAATGATTTTTAGATTTTGTCAAATAGTAAAAGGAATGTGGTGCTCTTAAAAAAAACAATTTAAATCTTCTGCTTTTGAACGAACGTATCATTGAATTACACGACATTGCTCCAAAAGATTTTTGGGGCGCACAAGATGCTCATCTTGAAACTATCAAAAAGTACTATCCGAAACTAAAAATCGTAGCGCGAGGCACAACTCTTAAGGCATTTGGTGAAAAAGAAGAACTCGATGAGTTTGAAAAGCGCTTTAATCGATTGATGTTGCATTTCACACGATATAATAACATTGATACCAATGTTATTGATCGCGTAATACATAGCAATTCACACGAAGAGCAAAGAATGCCTGATAGTGATAAAATTTTGGTTCATGGAATAGGAGGAAAGCTCATTAAAGCGATGACTCCTAATCAACAAAAAATGGTAGATTCTATACAGAAGAACGACATGCTTTTTGCTGTTGGACCCGCTGGAACAGGAAAAACCTATACTGGAGTTGCTTTGGCTGTGAAAGCCTTGAAAGAAAAGCAAGTAAAAAGAATTGTTTTGACTAGACCGGCAGTTGAAGCTGGAGAAAATCTAGGATTTTTACCGGGTGATATGAAAGAAAAATTAGATCCGTATATGCAACCTTTATATGATGCTTTGCGCGATATGTTGCCACCACAAACATTGGAAGATTATATTCTAAAAGGGATTATTCAAATTGCACCGTTGGCATTTATGCGTGGGAGAACTTTGGATAATGCTTTTGTAATTCTGGATGAAGCTCAAAATACAACCCATTCTCAAATGAAAATGTTTTTGACACGTATGGGAAAAAATGCCAAATTCATTATCACTGGAGATCCAGGACAAGTAGATTTACCACGACGAACCATCTCCGGATTGAAAGAAGCGATACTAATATTAAAAGATGTAGAAGGAATTAGCATTATTTATCTAGATGATAAAGACATTGTACGTCACCGATTGGTGAAAAAAGTAATTGATGCTTATAAGAGTATTGAAAATAACGATTAATAAAAATTAAATATTATACTTTTGAACTTCTATTACTTCCTTTAAAGTAATAGAAGTTTTTGTATTTCTAACCTAAAAAAAACATAAGTAAAGTGAGATTAAAATTGGTATTCCTGTTTTTTATTTTTTCTTCTATATCTATTTCAGCCCAAAGTTTACAATTGAAAGAAATAATGAAAGGTAATGAATTTGTTGGCTTTCAGCCTGAAAATCCTCGTTGGTCAGTGAATGGGCAAATGATTTATTTTGAATGGAATCCAAAAAACGAATTAGGTTCTAGTACATATTATTGGAAAAAAGGAATGAAAATCCCAGAATTGGTTAAGGATAACGAAGTCAATCTTTCTCAAGCAACATATATTCCTAATTCGGATAAGTCCGTTTTTTATTATATTGATAGAGGAGCGTTATATTCTTATAATACAAAATCTACTAAAAGGTTAAAACTTTTTCAGCAAAGCACTTCGATAAGCAACCTCCAAGTAGCTTCAGAAAAAGGAGTTGTTTTTTTTGAACAAAATAATAATATGTTCCAATTGAATACCAATACAAGTAGTTTAATTCAATTGACGAATTTTACAAAAGGTAAAGCAAAGGAGAAGCCTTCAGAATCTGAAACTTTCCTAGACAAACAACAAAAAGAATTATTTCAGTTTATTAGGGATAAGGATGCCAAAAAAAAATGGGATGAAGCTAATGCGAAATTGATAAAGTCTGATTTTCCAAAAGCATTTTATTCCGATAAAGCCAATTTTATAAATCTTTCCGTGAATCCAAAAGGTAATTTTGTAGCATTTTCTTTGTATGAAGCTGCTGAAAGTAAAAATGAAATAATGGAAACTTTTATCACAGCTGATGGATACAATAAATCCATCGAAACAAAAGCAAAAGTGTCGATTAATAATTTTTTCAAAACTAAATTCGGAATCTATAACAGAGAAAAAGACACTACTTACTATGTCACTTTTTCGACGTTAAGTCATATAAAAGACAAGCCAAAATATTATGAATTATATGTCGATTTGAATAAAAAAGAATCCTTAGAACGAGATGTTTATATAAACCCTGTAATTTATTCCCAAAACGGAAAATATGCAGTAACAGACATTCGAAGCCAAGATAATAAAGATCGTTGGATAATTAGTTTGGATTTGGAAAAAGCTACTTTCACAGAAATTGAACACCAACACGATGATGCATGGATTGGTGGGCCAGGAATACCAGCGTATTCATTTGACGTTGCAACTTTAGGTTTTCTAGGAGATAATCAAACAATTTATTTCCAATCAGAAGTGACAGGATATTCACATCTCTATACTTCTAATTTAGAATCTGGAGTAAAAAAACAACTCACTTTTGGTAATTGGGAAGTTAGAAATGTGGAATTATCCAACGACAAAAAGACATTTTATCTTACTACAAATACCAAGCACCTTGCTAATAGAGAATTTTACAAAATATCAGTTTTAGGCGGTACATTAGAACCAATAATAGTAAAAGATGGAGCTTGTGAAGTGAAAATTTCTCCTGACGAAAAGACTTTGTTAATTCGTTATTCCTATAAAAACAAACCTTGGGAATTGTATTTAGCCGATAATAAATCCAATACTACTTTAAATCAAATTACGTTTTCACAAACCGAAACATTCAAAAAATACAATTGGAGAGATCCTGAAGTGATTACTTTCAAGGCTCGAGATAATGCCAATGTAAATGCGCGAATTTTTATACCTGAAAATAATACTAAAAATGGAGCTGCTATAATTTTTGTACATGGTGCAGGTTATCTTCAAAATGCCCATAATTATTGGAGTAATTATTTACGAGAATATATGTTTCATAATCTACTAACAGATTTAGGCTATACTGTTTTAGATATTGATTATCGTGGCAGTGACGGTTATGGCAGAGATTATCGTACAGGAATTTACAGATTTATGGGCGGAAAAGATTTGTCAGATCAAATTGATGGTAAAAAAGTATTGGTCGAAAAATATGGAATTGATTCCAATAGGGTAGGGATTTATGGTGGGTCTTATGGTGGATTTATTACTCTGATGGCATTAATGACAGCGCCAAATGAATTTAAGGCCGGTTGCGCTATACGTTCAGTAACCGATTGGGCACATTACAATCACGATTATACAGGGAATATTTTAAATTTCCCAGAGATAGACCCAGATGCTTATACCAAATCTTCACCAATTTATTATGCTGATAAGTTGCAAGGTAATTTATTAATGCTTCACGGAATGATAGATGATAATGTTGAGTATAAAGATATTATTCGTCTTTCTCAACGTTTTATTGAGTTTGGAAAGAAAAATTGGAGTTTGGCTTCTTATCCAGTTGAAGCACATGGTTTCAAAGAAACCTATTCCTGGGTTGATGAATACAGTAGAATTTTGGAGCATTTCAACACGTATTTGTTGAACAAATAATGTATTAAATAATTATATTTGCATCCACAACAACACTACACTAATGAATACCATAACTACGACCCATTTTCAGTTTCCTGGACAGAAATCTATTTACAGAGGCAAAGTACGCGAAGTCTATAACATCGATGATAATCTATTAGTGATGATTGCTACTGATAGACTTTCGGCTTTTGATGTGGTTTTGCCAAAAGGGATTCCTTATAAAGGTCAGATTCTAAATCAAATTGCAACAAAATTCATGGAACTTACTAGTGATATTGTTCCTAATTGGTTAATTGCAACTCCAGATCCCAATGTAGCCATTGGGTATTTATGTGAGCCATTCAAGGTAGAAATGGTCATTCGGGGTTATCTCTCGGGGCATGCTGCTAGAGAATATGCATTAGGGAAAAGAACCATTTGTGGTATGACAATGCTAGAAGGATTAAAAGAAAATGATAAATTCCCAACACCATTAATAACACCTACAACCAAAGCGGATAATGGTTCACATGATGAAGACATTTCTCGTGAGGCCATTTTATCAAAAGGAATTGTTGCTGAAGAAGATTATATAGTTTTAGAAAAATATACGCGTGATTTATACCAACGCGGAACTGAGATTGCAGCTTCTCGCGGATTAATTTTGGTGGATACCAAATATGAATTTGGTAAAACCAAAGAGGGTAAAATTGTTTTAATTGACGAAATCCACACACCAGACTCCTCTCGCTATTTCTATGCTAAAGGTTATCAGGAAAGGCAAGATAATAATGAAGAACAAAAACAATTATCAAAAGAGTTTGTGAGACGCTGGCTTATTGAAAATGGTTTCCAAGGAAAAGAAGGTCAAAAGATTCCGAATATGACAGATGAATATATTGGAATGGTTTCTGAAAGATATATTGAACTGTATGAAAATATATTAGGAGAAAAATTTGTAAAAGCAGATGTTTCTAATATATATGAGCGAATAGAAAGGAATGTATTGGCATTTCTCAATAAATAAAATGATAAAAAAAACCATGCTAAAAGCATGGTTTTTTTTATGCCTATGAAGTCAAAAAAAAATATTATAATTATTTAATAACAAAACAATTTATTTTTCATAACGTTATTAAATTAATCTAATCATCAATTAATTAAGGATTTACGAGATTTCGAATAATTTAAAAAAGTTAAAATAATGTTAAATTTAAGTACTATGCGATACAAGGTATTGTCTTTAAGATATATATTTGCATAGGATATTAACAACATCATTTAAGTTTAAATTAAAAATCAATTAATCAATCAATAAAAAAATCAATTATCATGAAAACATTAATCATTTATTTAGGAGTTTTTGCAGTAACAATCTTTACAAGTTGCAAAGCAGAAAGCGGTTTTAAAAATGAATTTTTTAAACAAAACAAACAAGTAATTACTAATTTATTTTTAGGAAACGAACAAATCGAAAATTTATTAGCTACAGAAAATGCTGAAGTTTCTTTATTAAAAGATACAAATATTACTGAAGCAGGAACTACATTTCACGCATCTAAAACAAGTATTAAAACTACTTATACTAAATCAATTGAAGAAGTAATTGCCGAAGATAATTTAATTACAGAGAATAATGACAATGAATTACAAGTCGTTCCTTTTAATAAATCTGTTTTAAAAATCATTATCGAAGACAATAAAATTATTGATGGTACATGTACAGAAGAAGTTCATCCATTAGATTTTAAACTTATCAACGCAACTTTAAATACAAGTAATAATGTAGATTTTGATATCATTATTTTTGATAAAAATGCTATAAAATCATAAGGAATTTCAACTAAAACAAAAGCCCCAAATCGTATTGATTTGGGGCTTTTGTTTTTTAATTAAAGTAGGAGAAATTATGATTCTCCTCAATCTTCAACAAACTTTCATAAATTAATTTGATTACATTTTCCACATCATCTCTATGAACCATTTCTACGGTGGTATGCATATATCGAAGAGGTAATGAAATTAATGCTGAAGCAACACCACCATTGCTATAGGCAAAAGCATCGGTATCGGTCCCAGTTGCTCTGGATGTTGCATTACGTTGAAACGGAATTTTATTTTCTTGCGCACAATTAACTATCAATTCCCGAAGATTATTTTGAACAGCAGGTGCATAAGCAATAACGGGACCTTTTCCCATTTGTAAATCACCTTCAATTTTCTTTTCAATCATTGGAGTAGTAGTATCATGACAAACATCTGTAATGATGGCAACATTTGGTTTTATAGTATTGGTTATCATTTCAGCACCCCGAAGTCCGATTTCTTCTTGAACAGAATTTGTTATATACAATCCAAAAGGTAATTTCTTTTTATTTTCATGCAATAATCGAGCGACTTCGGCAATCATAAAACCACCCATTCTGTTGTCTATAGCTCGACACACAAATTTATCTTTATTCAAAATTATAAACTCATCGGGGTAGGTAATCACACAACCTACATGTATGTCGAGTTTTTCAACTTCTTCCTTGGTGGAGCATCCACAATCAATAAAAATATTACTTAATGAGGCGGCTTCTTCTTTACCACTTGTTCTAGTATGAATCGCTGGCCAACCAAAAACTCCTTTCACAATACCATTTTTAGTATGAATGTTGACTCGTTTTGAAGGGGCTATTTGATGATCCGATCCGCCATTTCTGATGACATATATTAAACCGTTATCAGTAATGTAATTCACATACCACGATATTTCGTCTGAATGTCCTTCAATTACGACTCTATATTTTGCATCTGGATTGATAATACCAACAGCAGTTCCATAAGTGTCAGTAATAAAAGTGTCAACATAGGGTTTTAAATATTCCATCCAAAGTTTTTGTCCTCCAGATTCATAACCAGTCGGTGAAGGGTTATTTAGATATTTTTCTAGAAAAGAAATAGATGATTTAGTAAGTATTGATTTTGCAGTCATGTTTTTTTTGCTAAAATATAAATTTGGCATTACAGTTGTTAACGATATTGCATATTTTTGCAAACATATTTTCTTTATTATGAAAAAGTTGTTTTTATTTCTTTCACTATTTTTAATCTGCTTAACTTCATATTCTCAAGTAACTACTGATTCTATTAAAAGAGAAAAGCAGGAACAGGAAAATGACACTATTCTTGAAGAACCAATTCTTTTAGAAGAAGTAGTCATTTATAAACATAAGCTTAGTCCAGAAGCAAAAAAGGAATTTCTACTTCTTCAAAAAAGAGTCTATAAAGTATATCCATATGCTAAAACAGCAGCCGAGAGACTTACCTTTCTAAATAAAAACATGGATAAATTAAAGTCCAATAGGGAAAAAAAGAAATACTTCAAAATTGTTGAAGATTACATGGATAATGAATTTAAAGGACAACTCAAAAAATTATCTCGTAAACAAGGACAAATATTAGTTAAATTGATTTATCGTCAAACCGGTTTTACAACATTCGATCTAATAAAGGATTATAAAAGTGGTTGGAAAGCATTTTGGTCAAACAATACTGCTAAATTATTTAATATAAAACTCAAAGCAAAATACGAACCCTTCGAAGTCAATGAAGATTTCTTAATAGAAACAATATTAGATCGTGCATTTAATGCAGGTCGATTAATTCCTCAACAATCGGCCAATCCTGTTGATATTGATGAGCTTTCTGAATTTTGGGAGAAAAAAGCAATAAACAATCATTAATTAGGAGCACAAGTTTTGTCATTATCATTATCTGTGTTCCCGCTTTCCGTTTCAATCCACGCCAAAAAAGCGTTGGATTTCCACTTCAAATGCGAAGCATTCACTGAACTCCGCTAAAAAATAAACACTTTAGTGA
>CAIMMM010000073.1 GCA_903842575.1 uncultured Bacteroidota bacterium
TATGATTTGAGTGGTAGAAGTAGTTATAGATGCCACAATCTCCCTTATTATTTTTGCCATTTGCTGTTATATGTTGGTGAACAACATGCATGAAGGTATGGGTGGAAAGGATGGTGGCAAAAGGAGCGGTGATTCCGGTGGGAACGATAAATTGTTGGCGGCGTTGCTTTTTTTGTGGGATTTCAAGGCACAAGCGTTTCGATTACTCACAAATGTTTCTTGCTTGCACAAAAATATCAAATTTGCACAAATACCCACAAAAAAAGCAATGAACGCTCAACAATATGTTTGGCAACATTAATCAATCAATCATTCGATTTATTTATTATATATCCGTTTCCATCAACATTATAATAATCTAAATTCGGATAATTTGAATAATTCTCAATGTTAAATTGTATTTGGTCTTTTATTTTTCTCAATGAATTTATAACAGCTTGCTTTATATTACCATTTTCAGCTTGTTTTAGAACGGTTATGATAATAACTCGTCTTTGACTTGATGTCTCATTGTCATCTGATTTTATTGCATATCTACCCAATATAAGTTTATCAATTGGCTTTCCATTTGAAAAAGGTCTCATACATTTAACCATTTGGTCGGCTCTTTTATCAGCTCGCTTATTTTCTTTCAAATCATCACCTTCGACAGATGCAGTACCTACACAAATAATTCTCTTAGCTTTATTTAATTCTTTTTGGATACTTAGTAGATATTTAGGCAATTTTTCAGTAACCAAGCCTATTTCTAAACTGTCAATACTACCAAATTTCCAACGGTCTTCTTGCGCTGCAATCTGAACTATTGTGTCTCTTTCATTATTTGAACCATTTTTTATTAAAATGCCACGTTTAATAATTAATACTTCCATTTCAAACTTATTTCCTAAACTATCCACTCCAATGGTTTTGGTTTGTTGCCAATATAAATAATGTGATTTTTGAACTAAGGTGTCTATAATTATTATTGTTGTATCAACATTGGATTTTATTTTTGTGTCGTTTTGATGGATTACTTTATACTGTGGAATAAGGCCTGTAAATATAAGTTTTGAAATTATTATTAGAGCAATTACTGCAAAAATTATGTAAGAAATTAAACCTGCAATCCTTTTAGCTACTTTATTATCAGGACGTAGCATAATTTTAAAACCTTGCACAAAAAGAAAACCAACACACAGAACTCCAAAAATATATGTAATAATTGTCCATAAATCAAATTTAGGAAATATTTTAAATGCAATCCAAATAGTAACAGGTATATATAGAAAAGCAATCAAAAATGATAAGGCTTTCTCTCGTTTAACGGCATTATCGATAACAACATTAATGAAATTAAAAAGACCTTTTATGAAATTTAAATCAGGTGAATTTTCCGTAAAAAGACCGTTTTTCGATTTTGAAATTTGTTCTAATTTTACGCTTTCTTTTAGCTTTTTGATATTATTTATTATCCCTTGGTAATCGGAACTTAATTGACTTTCTCTTAATTCATAGTCTTTTATTTTTTTTAACAATTCATTTGCTTCAACTGAAAGTTTATGCTTTTTTTGAAGTACAAAAAAAAGATGCAGTCTCTCACACGCTTTTTTTATGTCATTTGAATTGCAATTAACCAATGCTGTTTCAATTTCTTTTTTTAAGTCATTGATGTCCATATATTAAATTTTAAGTTTTGTATCTGCTTATTGTTGCCAACGGACGAAGCTAATTGCTGTCGGGGATTTTGGAAGCTTTAACTTGTTTGTGACTCAAATCTCTTTAA
>CAIMMM010000074.1 GCA_903842575.1 uncultured Bacteroidota bacterium
GTTCGTAACCTTCGAGTGTGAAATCTTCAAAAGTGAAATCGAAAATATTTTTTATAGCAGGATTTAAAATCATTTTTGGTAATGATTTTGGTTCACGTGATAATTGTAATTCTACTTGTTCAAAATGGTTGTTGTAAATATGTGCATCACCAAATGTGTGAATAAATTCACCCACTTCGAATTCACAAACCTGAGCTATCATCATGGTTAGTAGGGCGTAAGATGCAATGTTAAAAGGAACGCCAAGGAAAATATCGGCACTTCGTTGGTACAACTGACAGGATAATTTCCCATCAGAAACATAAAATTGAAAGAAAGCGTGGCAAGGAGGCAGCGCCGCTTTGTTATGGGCTACGTTTTCTGAAAATGATTTTGAATTATCCGGTAAAACACTAGGATTCCAAGCCGAAACTAGCATTCTTCTGCTATTTGGGTTGGTTTTTAATTCGTTGATTAATTCGGTTATTTGGTCTATTTCTTCACTATTCCAGTTGCGCCATTGATGCCCATAAACGGGTCCTAAATTACCGTTTTCATCTGCCCAAGCATCCCAAATTTTAACTCCATTTTCTTGAAGGTATTCAATATTAGTGTCGCCTTTCAAGAACCAAAGCAATTCGTAAATAATGGATTTTAAGTGTAGCTTTTTGGTTGTCACCATTGGGAAACCGTCATTTAAATCAAACCGCATTTGGTAACCAAAAACACTTTTTGTTCCCGTTCCCGTTCGGTCTCCTTTTTGACAACCGTTTTCCATAACATGTTGTACTAAATCGAGGTATTGTTTCATATTTGTTGATTTGTTGATTTGGTCTTTTGTTGATTTGAATAACCAAATTAACGAATACCCTAATTAACTCTAAGACTCTCTTTTCGAAATCTCGTCTCTAATTTTTGCGGCTTTTTCATAGTCTTCATCTTGAACGGCTTTTTCTAAACTTTCATACAATTCGGAAAGACTTAGCGTTTTATAAAACTCGTCCGAGACATTGTCTTTATTCTCAATGCCAAAAGTTTCAGGAGCTGATAAAGCACCATCATCCATTTTGTTTTGATTTTCACCCTCGGTTAGATTATTTAGGAAAACCCCCGCTTTGTCGAGGATATTTTTATACGTAAAAATGGGTGCCTGAAAGCGCAATGCCAAAGCAATTGCATCCGAAGTACGAGCATCTATAATTTCTTCAATTTTGTCTCTTTCACAAATAATACTGGAATAAAAAACGCCATCAACTAGTTTGTGTATAATGACTTGCTTTACAACAATGTCAAAACGATCCGCAAAATTTTTAAATAAATCATGGGTCAAAGGACGTGGTGGTTTAATTTCTTTTTCAAGGGCAATGGCAATAGCTTGCGCTTCAAATGCACCTATTACAATAGGCAATTTTCTTTCTCCATCTACTTCATTTAAGATTAAAGCATAGGCGCCATTCTGTGTTTGGCTATAGGATATTCCTTTTATGGTAAGTTTAACTAAACTCATTATTTTATTTTTTTTGCATCAAAATCAAGAAAACGCAAATATTTTTAATTATAAAACTTGATGAAGTTTCAGAATGCAAAGTAACAAAATCTTTTTGCTTCTGAAAATAAAAAAACTATCTAAAATTACTAGATAGTTTTTAAAATTTAAAATTAATATTTTATAATTTTAACTATTTTGAGCTTTAAATGCTGCCAGTTTTTGAGTTAATCGTGGAACAATATCAAAAGCATCACCCACAATTCCATAGTCGGCAACTTTAAAGAATGGAGCATCTGCATCGGTATTGATTACCACTTTTACTTTTGACGAATTGATTCCAGCAATATGTTGAATGGCTCCCGAAATTCCGATGGCAATATATAAATTACAAGCTACAGGTTTCCCAGTTTGTCCAACGTGTTCGCTATGGGGACGCCAACCCAAATCGGAAACAGGTTTTGAACATGCTGTTGCTGCACCAAGTACAGCCGCTAATTCTTCTATAATTCCCCAATTTTCTGGACCTTTTAATCCACGACCGCCAGAAACCACGATATCTGCATCGGCAATGGTTACTTTTCCTGATGCTTTTTCTACAGAAACCACTTTTACATTAAAGTCATCTGCGTTTAATGATGGTGAAAAATCTTCTTCTGTTAGCGAAGAAGTTGATTCTACTATTCCGAAAGAGTTTTTACTAATGCATAAAACTTTTACATCCGTAGCAATTTCAGTTATATTAAATGCTTTGTTTGAAAAAGCAGTTCTTTTTACTTGAAAAGGGGAAATGCTAATTGGTAATCCAACAACATTGGATGCAAATCCAGCATCAAGTCCAACAGCCACAAGTGGCGCTAGATATAAACTATCCGTTGTTGAGGAAAGCACAATTACTTTGCTTCCTTCTTTTTGTACTGCTTGTTTAATTACATCGGCATAGGCTTTTGCATTGAAGTTGGCTAACTTATCATTGTTGACTTTCAATACTTTAGTAACGCCATAGTTGGCTAATTCAGAAACACTTCCAGCATTTACTGTAACAGCTGTAACGGTTGTTCCTAAAGAATCGGCAATTTTTTTTGCATAGGAAGCCAATTCAAAGGCTACTTTTTTGAATTTGCCGTCTGCTGATTCTGCGTATATTAATAATGACATTTTTTTAAGTTTATTTGGTTATTTTATTCCGCTGCGCTTCATACAATTCGGCTCGCCTCGGGTTTTTATTTGGGTGTTTGCAACATGGCTAAACTACCGATTGCTACTGTCAACTGAATACTAAATGACTTTCGCTTCGTTGTGTAACAAATTAATCAATTCGTCCAAATTATCGGCGGACACTAGTTTTACTGCTGATTTTGATACTGGTTTTTCAAATTTTATTGCTTTGGTGTTGTTATTGGCAGAAACAGGTTCCAAAACGGTTAGCACTTTTGTTCTAGCAGTCATAATTCCTCTCATATTTGGAATTCGCAAATCTTTTTCTTCTACCAATCCTTTTTGACCACCAATTACTAAGGGAAGTGAAGCAGAAATAACTTCTTTTCCACCATCAATTTCTCTAGCTGCTTTTGCTGAGTTTCCATCAATAATTAGTTCGGTGCAAGAATTCACAAAGTTATAACCTAATAAACCTGCCAACATTCCAGGCACCATTCCTCCATTGTAATCAAGAGATTCTTTTCCGCAAATAACTAAATCATAACTGCCAGTTTTCACTACTTCGGCCAATTGTTTGGCAACGAAAAAACCATCCGTTGGGTTGGCATTGATGCGAATAGCTTCGTTGGCGCCAATGGCTAATGCTTTTCTTAATGTAGAATCGGTTTCTGGTCCGCCAACATTTACTACAGTAACATTTGCTGCTTGTTGTTCTTGAAACCAAATAGCTCTTGTTAAACCAAATTCATCATTTGGATTGATAACAAATTGAACGCCATTGGTATCAAATTCAGAATCGCCATTTACAAAATTAATTTTTGAAGTAGTATCAGGAACGTGACTGATGCAAACTAATATTTTCATGTTTTTAGTATTTATTGCTAATAATCGAGGTGTAAAATTAGAATAATATTTTGAATTATATACTATGCTTGCATACTATTTTTTAGTATTATATCGATTTCGTAGCCTTGATAAAAGCGGCATCCTTTTTCTCGCTTCTTTAGCTAGAAAAAGATATAGCGGTTAGCAGGAAATAGCTCCTAATAATTTAAAGTATTTTATGCTTTTAACTGATATAAAATATTTATTTTTGCGTTTCAAAATTACAGTTAGTTAATAATAATATGAGAACAATACAATTTAGAGAAGCGATTTGTGAGGCTATGAGTGAAGAGATGCGTCGCGATGAATCCGTATATTTAATGGGAGAAGAAGTTGCCGAATATAATGGTGCTTACAAGGCTTCTAAAGGGATGTTGGATGAATTTGGACCTAAACGTGTTATTGACACTCCTATTGCAGAGCTTGGTTTTGCAGGGATTGCGGTGGGTTCGGCGATGAACGGTTGTAGACCTATTGTGGAGTATATGACTTTCAACTTTTCATTGGTTGGGATTGATCAAATTATAAATAATGCAGCTAAAATGCGTCAAATGTCGGCAGGACAATTTCCAATGCCGATGGTTTTTCGTGGGCCAACTGCATCAGCAGGTCAATTGGGTGCTACTCATTCTCAATCTTTTGAAAATTGGTTTGCCAACACGCCAGGTTTAAAAGTGGTCGTTCCATCAACAGTTTATGATGCAAAAGGATTATTGAAAGCAGCGATTAGAGATAATGACCCAGTTATTTTCATGGAATCGGAACAAATGTATGGTGATAAAGGCGAAGTGCCGGATGGAGAATATACAATTCCGCTTGGCGTTGCTGAAGTGAAATTAGAAGGGAAAGATGTTACTATTGTTTCTTTTGGGAAAATAATTAAAGAGGCTTTTATTGCTGCAGAGGAATTGGCAAAAGAAGGAATCTCTTGCGAAATTATAGATTTAAGAACTGTTCGTCCCTTGGATTATGAAACCATTTTAACTTCGGTTAGAAAAACAAATAGATTGGTAGTTCTAGAAGAAGCGTGGCCTTTTGCCAGCGTAGCCTCGGAAATTACCTATATGGTACAAGAAAAAGCATTCGATTATTTGGATGCTCCAATACAAAGAATTACCACTGCCGATACCCCAGCGCCTTATTCACCAACCTTATTAAAAGAATGGTTGCCAAATGCTCAGGATGTTGTAAAGGCGGTGAAAAAAGTAATGTATAAATAATTAGAATTAATCTTATATTTGAAACTTCATCATTAACTTTTTGGTGAAGTTTTTTTGATTTATGAAAAAAATAATTTTAACAACACTATTGGTTTTTACTTTTGTAACAGCTTCTTTCTCACAAACTAAAGTGAGTGGGATTGTTGTAGACAATACCAATCAACCTATTCCGTATGCCAACATCACTTTTAAAGGCTCCAAAACAGGAATTGTTTCTAACGAAGATGGGCGATTTTATATTGAATCTTCAGAGAACTATACGGCATTATTAGTTTCATTTATTGGTTTCACAACAAAAGAAATAAAATTACCAAAATTGGTAAACTATGATTTTAAAGTAGTTTTAAAAGAAGGAAATACGTTAAAAGAAGTCGTTATTTATGCAGGAAAAACATCTAAAAAGAACAATCCGGCATTAGATATTTTGAGAAAAATTTGGGAACGAAGAAGAAAGAATGGCCTTAAAATGTTCAAGCAATACCAGTTTGATAAATATGAAAAAGTAGAGTTTGACATGAACACCATTGATAGTGCTTTCATGAAAAGCAAGATTTTTAAAGGCATGGAATTCGTTTTTAAACACGTGGATACGTCAAAAGTCACAGGGAAAACCTATTTGCCCATTTTTATAAACGAGTCCATATCGGAAGTTTATGGCGATAACAAAACCAATAAAACTAAAGAAATTTTAAAAGCCAATAAAAATTCAGGTTTAAGTAACGGAGATGGTGTAAATATGTTTATCAAAGATTTGTATAACGATTATGACATCTATGACAATTATTTAAACTTTTTTGACAAGAGTTTTACAAGTCCATTGTCAAGAACAGGAATTGATGTTTATAATTATGTTTTAGCGGATACTGCTTTTATAGATAATAAATGGTGTTATAATATTGTTTTTTATCCAAGGAGAAAAAACGAATTGACGTTTAAAGGTGATTTTTGGGTAAATGACACCACATTTGCTATTAAAAAAATTAATATGGCAGTGACAAAAAGCGCCAATATTAACTGGGTAAAAGATATTTATATTGAACAAGAATTCGAAGTTTTAAATGATTCAGTATTCTTGCCAACGCGTGATTATATGATGACGGATTTTGCCTTGAGCAAAAAGGAAAAATCAAAAGGAGTTTATGGCAAAAGAAGCACTTTGTACAAAAATTTTAAATTCAATCAAGAAAAGCCATCTTCCTTTTATAAAAACGAAGTTAATTTTATAGACAATGCAGTTTACAACAGAGCCAATGATTATTGGAATGAAAACCGTTTTGAAAAGCTAAATAAAGATGAAGCAGGAATCTACAAAATGCTTGATACACTGAAAACGGTTAAAAAGTTTAAGCAAATTTATAATTTGATTTCCATTTTAGGAAGCGGTTACATACAGTTTGGTCATTTTGATTATGGCCCTATTTTTTCCACTATTGGTTTTAATGAAGTGGAAGGGCTTCGATTGCGGACTGGAGGAAGAACCTATTTTGGGCCCAATGATTTATGGAGATTACAAGCTTATACCGCTTATGGTTTTCAAGATAATAAATTCAAATATGGCATGTCGGGGAAATGGATGATAGACAAGAAAAACAGAATTATAATCTCAGGAGGAAATAGGCGCGATATAGAGCAAATAGGTGCTAGTCTTACAACAACTAATGATGTTTTGGGTAGAAGTTTTGCTACAACAAGTTTATTTTCATCGGGTTCCAATGGTAAATTGACCAATATTAATCTGAGTACAGTTGCTGCCGAAATAGAACCTGTAAAAAATTTAACAACACAATTAGGATTTTCATACAGAACGCTTGAATCGGCATCGCCAATTTTCAGTTTGGATTATTATACGGATAATAGTTTTACAACAACCAAAAGCGACGTAAAACAAGCAGAAATTAACCTTCAAGTAGAATATACCCCAGGAAAAAAGACGATTGGGTATGGTGTGGAAAGACGAGAGATAGACAGCCCATACAGTCGTTTTTTCGTAAACTACAGTCAAGGATTTAAAGGATTTGTACAAAGCGATTTCGACTACCAGAAACTTCAATTATATTACAAACAGCCTGTAATCATTGGCCCTTTAGGGCGTTCAAACTTCATTATGGAAGTGGGGAAAACTTTTGGAAAAGTGCCGTTGGGGTTGTTAAGCATTATTCCAGGAAATCAAACCTATTTGATTATTGATAATACTTTTGGTAATCTTAATTTTTATGAATTCGTAGCGGATCAATACGCCACTTTTCAATGGGATCATAATTTCAATGGTAGAATCTTCTCCCGAATTCCTTATTTAAGAAAATTAAACCTTCGAGAAATCATTGGAATTAGAGCTGTTTATGGAACTATATCTGATGAAAACAAAGCCATAAATGCTTCCGGATTGGTATACAAAGCCCCCGAAAAACCGTATTGGGAATACAGTGCCGGTGTTGGGAATATTTTTAAAGTATTCCGACTTGATTTTTGTTGGAGAGGTAATTACAAAGATGTCCCTGACGCTAATAATTTTAGCATTAAAGGTTCTTTTGGGTTTTATTTTTAGATGCAACAAGCTCTTGATTATCTGTCAAAAAAAGACAAAATGTTACATCATATTATCGAAAAATTCGGTAATCCCATAATACAAAAAAGAGCCGAAGGATTTTTGGCCCTTTGTCATATAATCCTAGAACAGCAAGTATCTATTGCATCTGCAAAAGCATGTTATGATAAAATACAACTGTTGTTAAATGAAATAACACCAGAAACCATTTTAAATGCTTCCGAATTAGACCTTAGGAGCTGTGGTGTTTCTAGACAAAAAACAATCTATTTAAAAGATTTAGCTTCAAAAGTCAGTTCAAAAGAATTGAATTTTGCTAGTTTTTCTAAAAAATCTGAAGCCGAAATTCGAGCGGAATTAATCAATATAAAGGGCGTAGGAAATTGGACTATTGAAGTTTATCTAATGTTTTGCCTTCAATCCGCCGATATAATTCCACTTGGGGATATTGCAATTAAAAATACTTTAAAGGAATTATACAGCTGCCAATCCATAGAAGAAATGGAGTTGGTTTCTAATAATTGGAAACCTCAACGAACGATGGCGTCATTTGTAATTTGGCATTATTACTTAAAAAAAAGAAATAAAATTTAAAGGCTATTATATTAAACAAACACTTTTGTTTTTATAAAGTGAAACAACTTGTAATAGTTCTTAAAATTTTGTTATTTTTGCACCCGATAAAATTTATAACAAAATATTTAAATTTATGGAATCATTGATGATTTATGTGCCTATAGTTATGGCAATAATAGGATTGGCTTTTATGGCAATCAAAAGAAGTTGGGTTTTAAAACAAGATGCTGGAGACGGTAAGATGAAAGAGATTTCAGATTATATCTATGAAGGTGCTTTGGCTTTCCTAAAAGCAGAATACAGATTGCTAGCCATGTTTGTTGTTTTAGCAAGTATCGTCTTAGCTGGAATGTCTTTTATGTTCCAAACAACAAATATATTAATAGTTGTAGCTTTTATTTTTGGTGCTTTTTTCTCCGCTTTCGCAGGAAATATGGGAATGAAAATCGCAACTAAAACGAATGTTAGAACAACACAAGCTGCCCGTACAAGCTTACCTCAAGCATTGAAAGTTTCTTTTGGTGGTGGAACAGTTATGGGATTGGGAGTTGCAGGTTTAGCCGTTTTAGGTTTAACAGGTTTCTTTATTATTTTTTTCCACTTTTTTATGGGAGGTGATTGGGCAAATGGCGGAACAGATAAAATGACAATCGTTCTAGAAACATTAGCTGGTTTCTCTCTTGGAGCTGAATCTATTGCTTTATTCGCTAGAGTTGGTGGTGGTATTTATACCAAGGCTGCTGACGTAGGTGCTGATTTAGTTGGTAAAGTGGAAGCTGGAATTCCAGAAGATGATCCAAGAAATCCTGCTACTATTGCAGATAATGTTGGTGATAACGTTGGTGATGTTGCCGGAATGGGTGCCGATTTATTTGGTTCTTACGTTGCAACCGTTCTTGCTGCAATGGTTCTTGGAAACTATGTGATTAAAGATATGGGTGGCAACATCCAAGATGCTTTTGGTGGAATTGGACCAATCTTATTGCCAATGGCAATTGCTGGTTTCGGAATTTTATTCTCTATCATAGGAACTATGGTTGTAAAAATATCAGATGATAATGCTAAGGAAGCACAAGTTCAAAAAGCATTAAATATTGGAAACTGGATTTCTATTGCACTAACAGCTATTGCTTGTTTTGTATTGGTAAAATTCATGTTGCCGGAAACTATGAAAATGAATTTCTTCGGTGAAGGTTTACAAGATATTTCTTCAATGAGAGTTTTCTACGCAACAATCGTAGGATTAGTTGTTGGGGCAACAATTTCATCAGTAACAGAATATTACACAGGTTTAGGAACAAAACCAGTTTTGGCAATTGTGCAAAAATCATCAACGGGTGCTGGAACTAATGTAATTGCAGGTTTAGCAACTGGTATGATTTCAACTTTCCCAACGGTACTTTTATTTGCTGCTGCGATTTGGTCTTCTTATGCTTTCGCAGGATTTTATGGAGTTGCATTAGCGGCTTCTGCGATGATGGCTACAACAGCCATGCAATTAGCTATCGACGCTTTCGGACCAATTTCTGATAATGCCGGTGGAATTGCTGAAATGAGTGAATTACCAAAAGAAGTTCGTACGCGTACAGATATTTTGGATTCAGTTGGAAATACAACTGCTGCAACAGGTAAAGGTTTTGCAATCGCTTCTGCTGCATTAACATCATTAGCTTTATTCGCTGCTTATGTAACTTTTACAGGAATTGATGGTATTAATATTTTCAAAGCACCAGTATTGGCTATGCTATTTGTGGGTGGAATGATACCAGTTGTTTTCTCTGCTTTAGCAATGAATTCTGTTGGAAAAGCTGCGATGGATATGGTATATGAAGTGCGTCGTCAGTTCAAAGAAATTCCAGGAATTATGGAAGGTACTGGGAAGCCAGAATATGCAAAATGTGTTGATATCTCTACAAAAGCGGCTTTACGCGAAATGATGTTGCCGGGTATTATGACGATTGGTTTTCCAATTGCAATTGTGCTTTTAGGAAAACTAGTTTATGGAGATAACAACCAATTAATTGCTGAAATGTTGGGTGGTTATATGGCTGGAGTTACTGTTTCAGGTGTGCTTTGGGCTGTTTTCCAAAACAATGCTGGTGGTGCTTGGGATAATGCTAAAAAATCTTTTGAAGCAGGTGTTATGATTAATGGAGAAATGACATACAAAGGTTCAGATGCGCACAAAGCAGCTGTAACTGGAGATACTGTTGGAGATCCATTTAAAGATACTTCAGGACCTTCAATGAATATTTTAATTAAATTGACTTGTTTGATAGGATTGGTAATTGCTCCAATTTTAGGAAATGGAACGCACGACGCTCCAAAAGTTATAATAATGAAAATGGAATGCGCTGAAGGAAATATGATGGGCAAATGCGATATGAGCAAATGTGCTAAAATGACGGCTGACGAATGTGCTTCAATGTGCGACAGTTTAAAATGTACTCCAGAGCAAAAAAAAATGTGTTTGTCTCATTATGCAGACGGAAAATTTGTAGCTCCTGCAGCATGCAAAGAAGAAGATAAAATGTCTTGCTGTCCTAAAAAAGGCGCGGCCAAATTAGTAAAAGTTGAAGTGACTAATACAAATGGAATTGCAAAAGCAACCGTTATAACTTCTGAAAAAGGAAATACTAATGTTCAAGTATTTACAGGTTCATTAGAAGAAGTAAAAGCACAAGTAGAAGCTTTGAAATAATCACAAGATTTATAAATATTCAAAATGCCCCAAGAAATTGGGGCATTTTTTTTATGTTTTTTTATGTAAATTTAGCCAATGATAAACCCAAACCTCATGTCTAATAAATTTGCTATTTTATTGTTACTATTCAATTTTGGATTTTCTCAGAGTCAATTGCCATTAATACCCCAACCCAAATCGATTCAAATAAACAAGGGTCGCTTTGTTCTTAATGACCAAACGGTTATCCAAGCGGATGCTGCTATGTTTGAAGCGCAATATCTTCAACAGGCTATCAAACAGCAAACGGGAATGGAATTGAAAATTCTGCCTGCTGCTGGCAATGTTTCTAAAATCACTTTAAGTCATCCTCTTGAGGATTTTGCTGGTGAATATAAAGATAGTTATGGACTAACTATTATAAAGAACAAAGTAGTTATAACTGCTGAGAATAATCAAGGTTTTTTCTACGGAATTCAGACACTTTTACAATTAATTCCCTCTCAAACAAAAGAAAAAGTCAATTTGTCTTGCCTCAATATTTTTGATCAACCCAAATACGCTTGGCGCGGAATGCATCTCGATTGCGCGCGTCATTTCTTCCCTGTTTCCTTTGTCAAAAAGTATATCGATTACTTGGCGATGTACAAGTTCAATACCTTTCATTGGCACTTGACCGATGATCAAGGTTGGCGTATCGAAATCAAAAAATATCCAAAACTAACAGAAGTTGGAGCCTGGCGAAACGGCTCCATGGTGGGGCATTACAGCAAACAAAAATTCGACGACAAACGCTATGGCGGATTTTATACTCAAGAGGAAATTAAAGAAGTTGTAGCTTATGCAATGCAACGTCATATCACCATAGTTCCCGAAATTGAAATGCCCGGACATGCCGTTGCTGCTTTGGCTTCTTATCCTGAATATTCCTGTACGGGCGGACCTTTTGAAGTGGCCAAACTATGGGGCGTTTTGGATGATGTGTTTTGTCCGAAAGAGGAAACGTTTACTTTTCTGGAAAATATTTTATCCGAAGTAATTGCCTTGTTTCCATCACAATACATTCATATAGGTGGCGATGAATCTCCCAAAACGCGTTGGAAAAAATGCCCGCATTGTCAGGCTCTCATCAAAGAAAAAGGATTAAAAGACGAACATGAATTGCAAAGTTATTTCATTCAGCGAATAGAAAAATTTGTCAATAGCAAAGGACGAAAAATTATTGGTTGGGATGAAATTCTAGAAGGCGGTTTAGCTCCCAATGCGGCTGTGATGAGTTGGCGTGGCACCGAAGGAGGAATCGCTGCTGCCAAACAAAAACATTTCGTAGTGATGACTCCGGGTTCCCATTGTTATTTTGATTATTATCAAGGCAATCCCAAAAACGAACCGCTGGCCATAGGGGGTTACATACCAGTGGAGAAAGTGTATAGTTTTAATCCAACGCCAAAAGAGTTAAGTCCCGAAGAAGCCAAATACATTCTAGGCGCTCAAGCCAATGTTTGGACCGAATATATGGAAGACGCTCAAAAAGTGGAATACATGGTTTTTCCAAGAATCATGGCGCTTTCCGAAGTGCTGTGGGGAACTTCAAATCCTGAGAAATATGCTGATTTCCAAAACCGAATGATACAACAGTTTTCCGCTTTGGACAAAAAAGGAATCCATTACAGCAAGGTAATTTTTGAAATCAAATCCAAAGTAATACCTTCAGGAAGCGGAATAGCATTCGATTTGCATTCGGCAAAGAATTCAAAAAACATCCGTTACACTACAGATAATACGACACCAACATGGAATTCAAATCCCTATACGAAACCCATCGTTATAACAAATGTAATCCAAACGATAAAAGCGGCTTATTTTGAAAATAAAAAACAACAAAGCAATGTGACGGAACAGTTTTTTGCTTTAAATAAAGCCATCGGAAAAAAGGTAACACTGCTCAATCAACCCCATGAGAATTATGCTGGCGCTGGTGTTTTTAACCTTTTTGATGGTGTTTCCGCTGACAGGAGTAAACCTGCTGGGAAAGAGTGGCTGGGTTTTTTGGGTAAGGATTTGAATGTTGTGATTGATTTAGGAAAAATAGAGACTTTAGATGAAGTATATATTAGCGTTTTGGAAAGCAAAGGAAGTTGGATTTATTATCCCAAGCAAATAGAAGTCTTCTTCTCTGATGATGGGAAGGACTTTGAAAGTATTGCCATACTCACGTTAGAGGATATCAAAGCGCTAAATGGGAACGTGCATGTAAGCTTCCTTACACAAGGCACACGATTCGTTAAGGTAATTGCAACAAATATGGGTAAAATCCCTGAAGGAAATCCCGGAGCCGGCTCTGATGCGTGGCTGTTTGTAGATGAAATACGTGTAAACTAAAAAATAAAACTATGTCAAATCGTAGAAATTTTATCAAAACTTCAGTCATCGCAACCGTTGCAGTGGCATTAAATTCCTTTCGAAGCAAAGAGGATGAAGAACCTATAATTACTCCCGGAAAAATAAATAAGCCCATCGTAATTTCTACTTGGAATTTTGGGGTGAAAGCCAATGGTGCTGCATGGGAAATTCTAAATAATAACGGAAGGGCATTGGATGCCGTAGAAGCCGGAGTAAAAATTCCGGAAGGCGATCCCACCGAAAGAAGCGTAGGTTATGGGGGCAGACCCGATAGAGACGGACATGTAACTTTAGATGCCTGCATCATGGATGAGTTTTCCAATATTGGTTCGGTGGCGTGTTTGGAATATATCAAACATCCTATTTCCGTGGCACGTGCCGTGATGGAAAAAACGCCACATGTGATGTTGGTGGGTGATGGCGCCTTACAATTTGCGTTATCTCAAGGATTTACCAAAGAAAATTTACTAGTGGAAGAATCGGAAAAAGAATGGAAGGAATGGCTAAAAACCAGTCAGTACAAACCCATTGCCAATATCGAAAATCATGATACCATCGGGATGATCGCATTGGACAGTTTCGGAAATCTCTCCGGAGCGTGTACCACAAGTGGCATGGCTTTTAAAATGCACGGACGCGTTGGCGATTCGCCGATTATCGGTGCGGGATTGTATGTCGATAACGAAATTGGTGCAGCCACTGCAACAGGTCATGGTGAAGAAGTCATTCGGATTGCCGGTTGTCATTTGGTTGTGGAACTCATGCGACAAGGAAAATCACCTCAAAAAGCTTGCGAAGAAGCGGTTTCCCGAATTGTAAAACTGACCAAAAACCGAAACAAAAACCTCAAAGACATTCAAGTCGGATTCATCGCATTGAACAAAAAAGGAGGATATGGTGCGTATTGTATTCATGGCGGATTTAATTATGCGGTGAACGACAATTCCGGGAATAAATTAGTAGATTCGGATTATTTTTTAAAGTAATGGCACAACTCGAAATCGCTTGTTTTAATTTAGCTTCGGCTTTAATCGCTCAGGAAAATGGTGCCAATAGAGTAGAATTATGCGATGGATTGGATGTTGGTGGAACAACGCCTTCATTTGAAACGATAAACAAAGCAAAAGACTTTTTAACGATAGATTTGTATGTGATGATTCGCCCTCGAGGTAAAAATTTTGTCTATACGGATGCAGAGTTGGAACAAATGAAAAAGGAAATTCAGGAGTTCAAAAAGATAAACGTCAACGGATTTGTATTCGGAATTTTAAACGAAGACAAGGCGATTAATATAAAACAAAATGCCGAATTGGTGCAATTGGCACATCCTTATCCGTGTACTTTTCACCGGGCTTTCGACGAAGTTGAGGATGCTTCTCTGGCTTTGGAACAAATTATCGATTGTGGTTTTACAACGATTTTAACTTCGGGTCAAGCCCAAAATGTAGTCGATGGAATTCATCAATTAGCAGCATTGGTTGAAAAAGCCAATAACCGAATTGCTATCATGCCAGGCGGTTGTTTACGGTCGTCAAACATTGGATTTATCCAGCAAGAAACGAAAGCTAATTGGTTCCATTCTTCTGCTATTACTGATGGAAAAGAAATGGCAAATCCCAATGAAATTATAGCTTTAAAATCCAATTTAAAATGAAAATCAGATTGCTGAAATGTATATTGTTCTTTTTAACACCCTTGTTTTTTTGGGCACAAAATTCCGAGCGCAACCTTAGTTTCGAAACTTGGCGTTTTAGAAAAAAATATGATACCCATTGGCTGCCAGCAAAAGTTCCGGGAACCGTTCACACCGATTTACTCCAGAACAAAATCATTCCAGATCCTTTTTTTGGTTCCAATGAAAAGCAATTGCAATGGATTGAAAATGAAGATTGGGAATACCAAACCTCTTTTTCAATTTCAAAAGGAGAAGTGAAAAATGAAAACTGTATTTTGGAATTTGAAGGGTTGGATACTTATGCCGAAGTTTTTCTCAACGGGAATAAAATTTTGGATGCCAATAATATGTTCCGAACGTGGAAAGTAGATGTCAAGAAGGATTTAAAAATTGGCAAAAATGAATTGCGGATTGTTTTCGCATCGGCAGTAAAAAAAGGAAAAGAAGAAGCCAAAAAACTTTCCTATATTCTGCCTGCCGACGAAAAAATATTTACCCGAAAAGCGCAATATCATTATGGTTGGGATTGGGGACCGCGATTTGTAACGGCGGGAATTTGGAAAAAGGTGCAATTGCATTTTTGGAATAAGCTCACGATTGTTAATGTCAAATGCAATCAAAAGAAGATAACAAATGACAATGCCGAATTAGAATTTGTCACAACCATTCAAAGTACAACAACTGGAAAATTTCAATTTAATATTGAAGGCAATCAGCAAATAGTTTCATTAAAAAAAGGCACTAACCAATTGGTTGTAAAATATGATATTGAGAATCCAAAGTTGTGGTGGACAAAAGGTTTAGGCGAGGCATATCTGTATCCATTCCATATTTGTTTAGCAGATGGAAAGCAAATTTCCGATGCTAAAAAAGTGACAATTGGACTTCGAACCATTGAATTGGTGCAGGAAAAAGACACTTTCGGCACCAGTTTTTATTTTAAGGTAAACGGAATTCCAGTCTTTATGAAAGGAGCCAATTATATTCCGCCCGATAGTTTTTTGTCAAGAGCCAATGATTCGGTTTATAAAAGTGTGGTGAAAAATGCGGTGGACGCCAATATGAATATGCTTCGGGTTTGGGGTGGTGGTGTTTATGCGGATGATGTTTTTTATGAAGAATGCGATAAAAATGGGATTTTAGTTTGGCAGGATTTTATGTTTGCCTGCGCGATGTATCCTGGTGATGCCGCTTTTTTAGACAATGTAAAAAATGAAGTTATCGATAACGTAACCCGTTTGCAAAATCATCCTTGCATAGCCTTGTGGTGTGGCAATAATGAAATTGATGAAGGTTGGCACAATTGGGGTTGGCAAAAGCAATACAATTATACCGCTGCGCAGGAAATTAATATTTGGAACGATTACAAAAAACTATTTCACGAAGTCATTCCACAAACTTTAGATAGTTTATTGCCGAAAAACGAAAACCGTTATTGGTCGTCATCTCCATCCATAGGTTGGGGCAGAAAAGAAAGTTTACTCAGTGGCGATTCACATTATTGGGGCGTTTGGTGGGGAATGGAACCCTTTGAAGTGTATGAAAACAAAGTAGGGCGATTCATGAGCGAATACGGTTTTCAAGGGATGCCTAATTTGAAAACCTTCCAATCCTTTGCTAAGAATGAAGACTTGAATTTGAATTCGGAAGCCGTAAAAAACCATCAAAAACATGCAACGGGTTACCAAACCATTAGGGATTATATGGCTCGAGATTATAAAGTGCCTACCAAGTTTGAAGATTTTATTTATGTTTCGCAATTATTACAGGCAGAAGGCATGAAAACGGCCATTGAAGCGCATCGCAGAGCTAAGCCCAATTGTATGGGAACCTTGTTTTGGCAATTGAATGATTGTTGGCCAGTTACTTCTTGGAGTTCTGTGGATTATTTTGGTCGATGGAAAGCTTTTCAATATCAGGCAAAGCGAAGTTTTGAGAACTTGATGATTTCAATATGGGAAGAAAATGACTTATGCCATATCAATATTGTTAATGACGATTTAAAATCCTATGAGGGTGAATTAGAGGTACAGGCATTGAATTTTGATGGAAAATTGATTGCTATTTTTGAACCAATAGTCAAGGTTCCTGGGAATTCAAATATGATACATCTTGATGTTCCTAAAAAAGTCCTTCTTGGTTCACTCAAAGAAACTGTACTCTCGGTTCAATTTAAAGCAGGGAGTAAAATAGCTAGAGCTTTTCATTATTTTGTAAAACCAAAAGACTTACTACTCACTAAACCCAATATCCAAATTGAGAAAATTGATTCGCTTACCATTGAGGTTTCTTCGGACGTTCTAGCTAAAAATGTTTTTCTTTTTTCCAACCAAGACACCTTTTTTAGCGATAATTACTTTGATGTTTTACCCAATCAAAAAGTAAAAATAAACCTTTCAAAATCCGTTGAAAAGATTGAAGTGAAATCGTTATTTGATACGATGGAGTAAAATAAAAAGGCCATTTTTTCGAACATGCCCCAAATAGTGTATAACTTTTTTGGGCATGTTAATTTTACAGAGTCTTTATTATGTTTATCAGGGATAATTTCTTCCTAGAAGAGTCCATTTAATTCAGCGTTAATTCGGTTGTAAATCATCCCTAAATCTTCAGGGTTGTTTACAAAATCAATATTGTCAACGTCAATAATTAAAAGCTTTCCTTTATCATAATTGGTAATCCAGGCTTCATAACGTTCATTTAATCGGCTTAGGTATTCTATAGAAATGGTGTTTTCATAATCGCGTCCACGTTTGTGGATTTGCGACACCAAATTTGGAATAGAACTTCTTAAATAAATCAACAAGTCTGGAGCACCAACAAATCCTTCCATTAATTCAAAAAGAGAAGTGTAATTCTGAAAATCACGATTGGTCATCAATCCCATGGCATGAAGGTTGGGCGCAAAAATGTGTGCGTCTTCATAAATCGTTCGGTCTTGAATAATATTCTTCCCGCTTTGGCGTATTTGCATTACTTGGCGAAAACGGCTGTTGAGGAAATAAATTTGAAGATTAAAGCTCCAACGTTCCATTTGATGGTAAAAATCATCAAGATAAGGATTGTCAACTACGTCTTCAAAATGGGGCTCCCATTTAAATTGTTTTGCTAAAGATCGGGTAAGTGTGGTTTTCCCTGCGCCTATGTTTCCTGCTACCGCTATGTGCATTATGGTAATTTTATTTTATAATTGGTAATTTGTTGATTGGTAAAAATAGCTAAAATTTGGTCTTTGTAATAAAATTTTTGTAACGATTTCTCAACAATTTCTATTTCTATTATGGTTTTGGCTTTATTATCCAAAAAATATATTTTATTGTCTCTCGAAAACAAAAGTTTTTCATTGTCGATAATTTGAATTTTATCATATAAAGGAATAGAAGAAAGTAAATTTACTTTCCCAAAAATATCACATGAATACCAATTGTTTATTTCATCAATCCAATAAAAAGTATTAAAATTAGTTTGAAAATCTTTAATATTACCTTGGATTGGATTTCCTATTGAAGTATTTATATTTTTCAAATAATCAAACAATTCAATTTTTTGATTAATGGTATTATATATCCAAAATTGATTTTGAGATGCCATGCCAATTTTTGTAACAATAATGGAATGATCAACATCTGAAAAATTCACTCTTTGAATTTCATTAAGCTGATTATCTAAAGTAATTACGGTGTTGAAATTCTCAAAAAACAATACAATCTTCAATGGATTTAATATATCAACAGCAGAGATTTTACCTAAAGAAATATTTTTATATTCCAAGATTTGATTATCATTTTGTTTCGTAAATACATTATTATTAATGGAATAGTAATTTCCCAACCCGTCAATACCAATAAAAGTTTCAGCCATTAGCGGTGTTGAATTCAATAACGTGGCAATTAGTTTTTGATTTTGACTAAAACTAATGCAACAATATAAAACCGATAAAAGGTAAATTAGTTTTTTCATCAGTGCTAAATTACTTAGATATTTATGAAAACAGATTAAATGATTTATAATTTTACTAAGTTTAACAGTTTTAATTTTGTTTAGTAGTTTTTTTTTCATCAGATTTGTACTATAAAATTATTTGATGGCCATCTGTTGAATTTTATCGTGTTTGCCGAAAAACGAAAGAGTAGGTCAAAATTAATTATTTAAACATGAAAAAATTTAAAGTGTTTGCCTTTTTGGCATTAATGTTATTTACAACTGCTATTTCATTTGCAAGAGAAGCACCTAATGGAGTCAATAATTATGTTGCAGGAGGACACTTATTCGTATGGTATAATGACCATTATATTGATATGGGATTGTATAATCCGATTAATCCTTAAAATTAACTATTAATTGAAATGGATAAGTTATCTTATCCATTTCTAATATTATTTATGTGAAAAACATTTTTTTTTTTATAATCATACTCTTCTTTGGATTTTTGAATGCCCAAACTATTTCAGGCACAATAAAGGATAGTTTGTCAGGAAAGCCTTTAGAGTTAACTAATATTACTTTCATAAAATCTAATTTCTCTGTTTTTTCAGATATAAATGGGAAGTATAAGTTTAATATTTTAGATAATAAAGACGTAATTAGAATTTCTAATATCGGTTATGATACCAAAATTGTGTCATTATTGAAATATGATAAAAATAGTATTTATAATATAGATTTTAATTTAATTCCAAGAATTGAAAAGCTAGATGAGATTATTATTACTAGTAAAAAAGTGTTGTTTACAAATAATTCACATCTAAAATCTGAAAATAATAAACCACAATATATTGGTTTTCAATTTGGTACTGAAAATTGTAGGTTTATAGAAAATAAGCAAAACAAAAGAGGTAGAATAGTTTCTGTTATTTTAGATTTAAAGAAAATAAAAGACAATTTTAGACAATGTAGGCTTTGTAAAGTTGATTATTTGGGAACTTATAATTTAAAGTTTTATAGTTATGATTCTATTCATAAAAGACCTGGGGAAGAAATTTATACTAAAAACATTATTATAGAACCTGAAAATAAAAGTTATAAATTAAAGATTGACTTAGATTCTTTAAAAATTAAATTTCCTAAAGAAGGACTTTGTGTTGGAATTGAAATAATAAATACCAAATATGAAAATCCAAAAAAAACTTTTGCAATAATTGCACCGTCAATAAAGTTTTTTGAAAATAATAATATTTCAGTAATTGAATCCTGGGTACGTTATAGAAATGAAGATTGGATTTTTAAGCCCATGGTTAGTAGAGATAAAAAAGCCAAAAAAGTGGTTAATAGTGTCATTTTTATTGATGTCATAGCTAAATATGAAAAATAGAGTAGCAGGAATAATTTTATTTTTAATTAATATAAACTTTTGTGTTTCTCAAAATATTAGAGGGACAGCGTTTTATATATCTAAATCATCTTCTAAAATTTTTAAGAATGAAGCCCTTAATGATCCCAATATGGATCCCGTAATGAAAAAATTTATCGAAGCTAAAATGGATATGATGCTTAACAAAACCTATATTCTTCATTTTGATAATTTCAATTCACTTTATAAAGAGGATATAAAAGTTGAGATTAACAACAACGATATTGATGGTAGTTGGTCTCCTTATGGAATTGAAGTAGCTTATTTTAAAAATATTAAAACCAAGAGTTATATAATTCAGGAGGACTTAATGGGGAAAGAGCTTTTTGTAAAAGATTCTTTAACTAATTTTGATTGGAAACTAGAGTCAGAAACTAAACAAATTGGCTCTTTTTTGTGTCATAAAGCAACTGCGAAAATTATAAAAAGAACAGAAGTTAACGCAACTTCTTCCCGACAAACAAATTTTTTAACCAATGATGAAAAGAATGATGAATATTTTGTTACAGCATGGTATACTGAGGAAATCCCAATAAATAGCGGCCCTACAAGTTTTTGGGGTCTACCGGGATTAATTTTAGAATTAAATAATAAAACAACATCAATTTTATGTTCTAAAATCATTTTAAATTCTAAAGAAACTAAAAAGATTAATATTCCTAAAAACGCCAAAATTATGAGTCGTAATGATTTTGATATATTAGTCAAAATGAAAAATAAAGAACTAGAGAATATAGATTTTACCAAATGAAATGGTATATAATCCGTTTCAATACAAATTTTGAAAGTTTTTTTGTTTTGAATTCAAAACTTTAAAAAAAAAAAAGGTCTTTAATAATTAATGACCTTTTTCATGGTTTGGCTAAATTACATTAAACCTTTTAAGTATCAATTTGTCTTACAATTTATTTTAACAAAAATTTGGTAATATATCATGTATTGATTCGTCATATTTGTTGTCTAAAATTAAAAAGCAACTCTCATGAAAAAAATAGTTTTCTCTTTCGCATTTTCCTAGCATTTATGCAAACACAGGCTCAAAAAGATTTTCAAGGCATGGCCGTTTATGAATCTAAAACAAGTACTTCCGAATTTAAAGATAGAATGGCTGGGAATAAGGAAATGACACCCGACATGATGAAAATGATTGAAGATCGTATGAAGAAAATGTTTGAAAAAACGTTTATACTCAACTTTGACAAATCGGCTTCCATTTATAAAGAAGAAGAAAAATTAGAAGCTCCTGGCGGACAAGGTGGAGGCGGTATGAGAATGATGACTTCCATTATGGGCGGTGGAGGCACTTTTTATAAAAACGTAAAAGACAAATCCTATACAGTAGATAAAGAATTTATGGGAAAAGAATTTTTGGTTAAAGATTCTTTGCCGAAATTGGATTGGAAAATGGATTCAGAAACGCGCGTTATTGGAGGATATAATTGTTTCAAAGCAACCGCAGTTCGACCAGTTAGCAAATCGGATTTCAGAAACTTTAGACCAAAAAGAGAAGGAGATAAAAAAGAAGAAGACAAAAAAGAAGAACCGAAAGCAGAGAACAAAGATAAGAAAACCAACTTCATGGATGAATTTGAAGTGCCAAAAGAAATCACAATTACTGCTTGGTACACACCTGAAATACCAGTAAATCAAGGTCCTGAAAATTATTGGGGTTTGCCAGGTTTAATTCTTGAAGTGAATGATGGCAAAACGGTAATTCTATGTTCTAAAATTGTTATGAATGCCAAAGAGAAAGTTGAAATCAAAGCGCCTACCAATGGAAAAGCAATTTCTCAAAGTGATTATGATGAAACGGTTGTGAAAAAAATGGAAGAAATGAGAGAGATGAATCAAGGACAAGGAAGAGGTGGAATGGAATTTAGAATTGGCCATTAATATCTTTAAAATCAGTATCGACTTCAAAACTATAAATTTCCTTATTTCAATATGAAAAAACTATTCTTTCTTTCTTTTATACTGTTTTCAACAATCTCCTTTTCTCAAAATATTCGTTTTGAAGGAATCATTCAAGACAACAATAAAGCGCCATTAGAGATGGCAAACATAATGGCAATGAATATTGGCGCTAAAACCATGGATGCTTACGCCATTACCAATGATAAAGGGAAATTCATTTTAAACTTAAAACCAAATACAACTTATTCCATAAAGCTTAGCTATCTTGGAATGAAAAACAAAGAAATTTCAATAACAACCGAAATACAAAACATAATACAAAACATCACCATGGAATCTGGTGGTATTGAACTAGAAGGCGTTGAAATAGTTCGTGAAATGCCCGTTTCTATAAAAGGGGATACTATTGTTTACAATGCAGATTCTTTCAAAACAGGAACCGAAAGAAAGCTGGAAGATGTTTTAAAAAAATTACCTGGCGTGGAAGTCAATGCCGATGGGGAAGTTGAAGTTGAAGGAAAAAAAGTTACTAAATTAATGGTAGAAGGGAAAGACTTTTTTGATGGTGATACCAAACTAGGTGTAAAAAATATTCCGGCCGATGCTATTGATAAAGTACAAGTCTTAAGAAATTACAACGAAGTTTCGGCATTGAAAGGTTTGGAAAACAATGAAGAAAATGTGGCTATGAACATCAAATTGAAAAAGGGTAAAAAGAACTTTTGGTTTGGCGATATTACTGCTGGTGGTGGCGACGATAAACGTTATATTGTTAATCCAAAATTATTTTATTACAGTCCAAAATATAGTATCAATTTAATTACCAATTTTAATAATATTGGAGAATTACCTTTGACAATTCAAGATTATTTTAAGTTTACGGGTGGTTTTAGAAGTATGATGAAAAAAGGAGGAAGCAGCTTCAACGTTTCTTCCAATGATTTGGGAATAGCTTTAATGAGAAACAATCGAGCAAAGGAAATAGAAACTCGTTTTGGTGCTACCAATTTTGCATACAATGTTACAAAATCATGGAGTTTGAGCGGTTTTGGAATTCTATCTTCCTCAACAAACGATATCGAAACTAAATCTCAAAATACCATTTTAGCTACTGGAAATCAAACAAACAGTAAAGAAATTTCACATCAAAAAAGCAGTTATGGTTTATTTAAACTAAGCTCAAGTTACAAACCCAACACCAAATTTCAATTTGATTATGATGTGTTGTCAAAGCAATCCAAACAAGACGAAGACAATAATTTATTGCGAGAATCTATAGTGAGTAGTACATCCACAATAGAAACAATAGAAACTGCAAAAAAACAAAATCCAACTTCGGTGAATCAAAACATAAGTATGTATTATACGCAAAGCGATAAGAATGTCTTTGCTTTTGAAATGCAACATTTGTATCAAGAGGAAGATCCTTTTTACAATGCCAATTTAGAGTCACAACCGTTTAATTTATTGGGTTATATAACTGGCGAAAACAGAAATAGTATCAATCAAAATCGCTTTGTAAAAACCAATAAAATTGACGGCAAACTCGATTATTACTATATGGTTACACCAAAAAGCAACTTTAACATTACACTAGGAAATACCTATTCATATCAAAATTTTAATTCATCTCTTTTTCAAGTTTTAGACAATGGAACAGCAAATAATTTGATAGATACAGAAAACAATAACGCTGTAAAATATAATTTTAACGATACGTTTTTAGGTTTGCATTATAAATTATTAAGCGGGAAATTCACATTTACTCCAGGGGTAAGTTTACATACCTATGCGATGAACAACCAACAATTAGGGTCTGATTACAAACAAAATTTCACAAGAGTATTGCCTGATTTTTATGCGTTGTACCAAATTAAAAAAGCCGAAACATTAACCTATAATTTCTCCTATACCAACGATTTTACCGATATCAATCAGCTGGCGGGAGGTTATGTTTTGTCAGGTTATAGTAATTTGTTTAGAGGAAATAGAGCCTTGGAAAATGCCACTTCGCAAGTCCATTCTTTGCGTTATTTTAAATATAACATGTTTAATTTTGAAAACATTTTTGCCAATGCATCCTACTCAAGAAGAATTGACGCAGTAAAAACTAACGCTGTTTTTGATGGGATTAATCAGTCATCATCTCCTTATAATTCTAACTTTGCCGATGAAACCCTTTCCGGAAATGGAAGTTATGGCCGTTCTTTTCTAAAAAATTATAAAGCATCCGTAAGCGTTAATTTGTTTTGGTCCAAATTCAATAATATTCAAAATTTAGTGCCAACAGTAACCGAAAGCTTCACCCAAAGTTATACCCTTAAAGCGTCAACCAACTATAAAGACTTACCCAATATTGAAATGGGCTACAGCTTGACCGTAAATGATTATAATAATGCTACATTCTACACCGATAAACCTTTTGCACGATTGGATTACTTTTTCTTAAAAAGCTTCTCTTTTGTATCGGAGTATGAATTTTACCATTATTACAACACCTCTAAAACGGTCGAAAACGAGTATGATTTCTTAAGTGCCAGTTTGATTTATCAAAAGAAAGACAGCAAATGGGAATTCAAATTGGCAGCAACTAATTTGCTAAACACAACCTCTTTAAACGATGATAGATTTGATCAAATTAGAACAAGCACTTCTCAATATACCGTGCAACCGAGATATGTGATTCTTAGTTTGAAGTACAATTTGTAGTTTAGTAAAAAAATATAATTATGACAACCGAACAAGAAGAAAGATTAATTAAACAACTAACAGCATTTGCACTTATAGCTTTAATAACTACGAGTTTTACAGTTAACACGGTTATTCTAAAATTGATTATTGTAATACCATCATTAATAATATTAGCAATATTACAATTTAGAAAATTTAATAGAGATAAAAAAGAAGGTAAAGATTTATCCAGATATAAAACTTGGCTCTTTATTATTGGAATATCCTATTTAATATTGTTGGTTTATATGTTTATGCCATATTTCAACTAAGATGTAAAAGCCTGTTCATTGATTTGAACAGGCTTTTTTTTACTTTTTAATTTTCAACATTACTTTAATTTGATATTGGTCTAAAACTTTTTTAGTTCCTACTTTTTTACCATTTAGACTGATATAGGTAATTATAATATCGTATTTTGGTAATTTAATTTTTTGAGCAATTTCTTTATCTGAATTTTCATACTCGAAACTAGAATTTTTGTTTACATAATCAATGATTTTTAAAGGAATTATGTCTTGGTTGATTTGTAAATCGATACCATATTCTTTTTCTGCCGATTTGATGGAATAACTTACACCATCAATTTTTATACAATCGGCGCATTCAAAAGCATTATTTTTAGACAATATAAATGACATGTCGTAGCCATGAATATTTTCTACAGTATTTTGATTTTTTTCATTTCCATAATAATAAAATTCTGTGTTGTCTTTATCTTTTCTGTCATAATCAGAATGATATTGGAGTCCTAGAGCCTCCATAATTTGTGATGAATTTGGATTTTTATCTTTTTTAAGAAGCGCGTTAAGTTTGTTTTTTGTGTAGGGTAGAAGTATTTTGACTCCATAATTTTTTTCTAAAAAATTGATTATACTGCTTAAATCCTGTTCTTGTTCAAAATTGAGTTTTTCTTTTTCTATCTTATGCATATAAACTTCAAATCTAGAAAGTTGGCTATTTTTAGAAATTGAGTTTGCGCTTTGTGGTCCAGCAATCGAGAAGATAGCTGCCAAACACATGCTGATTGGAATGAACTTTATTTTGTGTTGTTTCTTTATTAAAAAATAGGCAACTACCACAGTCAACCATAGGGACAATAAGAATACATAATAGCGTTCGTGTGTAAATCCGTAAAGCTGAATTCGATATAAAATTGCCCAAAAAAGCAATCCTAATAAGGGAATAAGTAAAAAATAAAACCATCTATTGAAAGTGCGTATCCAAAGATTTCCTTTTTCAGTAGCAATGGGATGTACTAATAAGAAAGAGAGAATTCCAAAAATAGCAAATACTAATACCAGATAGGAAACCCAACCAACAGGTAAGGAAAGGGTCACCAGAATTTTGGTTTCATAACAAATTAAAATCGCCAAATAAATACTGATTAATGGTAATAAAACGTATTGAGTAAAGTTTTTTAGCCCATTTGGATAACTTAATAAAAGTGGCTTTTCACTGTTATTGGTTTCTGGAACGCCATTTAAAAAGAAAATTGTATTGAAAATCCCAGCAATAATGAAAAATAAATATCCATAAATTTTCTCATTAATCTCAACATTAAACAATTTATCTGTTGCTAAAATAGCTAGCGATAAACCACCATAAAGCACAGCGCTATACAATCCTGCAATTAAAATTCGGAGGAAAAGTTGCTTGTTAAACTCCCAAAATTCATCTTGATTATATGTTTTGGGTAAAAAACCCGCAAATGAAACCATAAGATGCAATGCAATATTCAAGACAACAAACTGTTGTGATTCTACTGTTGTAATTTCTTCTCCAAAACTTAAAACAAATATAATTACGAAGCCTCCAAGTAATAAACTGGTTGCAAATCGGAGGATGTTATTTTTTTTTGTTGCTGCAAAAAACAAACTAGCAGAAAGAAACAAAACCAAACACAATGAACAGCACATAATGATTTTTACATACAATTTTTCAACACTGTCGCCTTTTTCATCAATAAGTAAAATGGCGAAAATAGTCGCAAAAATCGCTGCTATTGTTTCTAAAGGAAATCTGAGAATGGTATTTTTTGTAGCATTTAGTGCATTTGCTAGGGAAGGATGTTTCGCCATAATTATTAGTTGTTTATTTTACACTAAGTAAAGAAAAATACGCCACATAAACAAATAGAAAACCCTAACTAATTTATAGTCAGGGTTATTTTTTTGCGTCCCGAAGCTTCAGGATTCGCATATTATTCTTTGCGTTCTTTGCTTTTATATCCCAAAAGAGCTTTTTACTTTATCAACAAAATCTAATTTCTCCCAAGTAAACAATTCTACTTGAACTGTTTTTGTTAATCCACCCGGAGCATTAAAAGTTTTGGTTACCGTTTCTGGAGTTCTTCCCATATGACCATAGGCAGCAGTTTCGCTATAAATTGGATTTCTCAATTTCAAACGTTGTTCTATAAAGTAAGGACGCATATCAAAAATAGCTTCCACTTTTTTGCTGATTTCACCATCGGTTAAATTCACTTTAGAAGTGCCATAAGTAACTACGTTAATCGAGGTTGGTTTGGCAACACCAATAGCATAAGAAACTTGTACTAAAATCTCGTCACACAATCCTGCAGCAACCAAGTTTTTGGCAATATGACGTGTAGCATAAGCCGCACTTCTGTCTACTTTACTTGGATCTTTCCCAGAAAAAGCACCGCCACCGTGAGCTCCTTTTCCACCATACGTGTCTACAATAATTTTTCTCCCTGTTAATCCGGTATCACCGTGTGGTCCTCCAATTACAAATTTCCCAGTTGGGTTAATATGATACGTAATTTGGTCATTAAATAAATGAGCATATTGTGGGTATTTCGCCTTGATTCTTGGAATTAAAATTCCAACTAAATCCGTTTTGATTTTTGCCAACATCGTAGCTTCTTCATCAAAATCGTCATGTTGTGTAGAAATTACAATGGCATCAATACGCACCGGTTTGTTATCATCAGAATATTCTAATGTTACTTGTGATTTTGCATCGGGGCGCAAATATTTAATTTCATTATTTTCTCTTCTCAAATTGGCTAATTCAATCAATAAAGCATGCGACAAATCCAATGCCAATGGCATATAGTTTTCCGTTTCATTCGTTGCATAACCAAACATCATTCCTTGGTCTCCAGCGCCTTGTTCCTCAGGATTCGAACGCTCAACACCTTGATTGATATCGCCAGATTGCTCGTGAATTGCCGAAAGAACACCACAAGAATTGGCTTCAAACATGTATTCACTTTTAGTGTAACCAATTTTTCTGATTACTTCTCTTGCAATTTGTTGCACATCCAAATAAGTTTCTGATTTTACTTCACCAGCCAAAATTACTTGTCCGGTTGTTACCAAAGTTTCACAAGCAACTTTTGATGATGGATCAAAGGCCAAAAAATTATCGATTAAGGCATCAGAAATTTGATCAGCTACCTTGTCTGGATGTCCTTCACTCACTGACTCCGACGTAAATAAATAAGCCATAATAAAAATTTAATTTTAAATTAATTGTTGCGAGAAAATTTGGATTGCGGGGAAAACTAAAGTAGAGTTTCTGCTTTAGCATTTTTATAATACCGAAATTATTTCAGTATCAGAGGTTGCAATCAGTTCAAATTTTTCCTCTTGATTTTCGGTTGCAAATGTATGAAAGGAAATTGAATTTCAAATTATTCTTTGCCTTTTTTTGAATTAATTGCAAAATTTATACAAACAATAAAAATTGAATATGTTGAAAGTTTAAGAAAGCTTATCTTTGTGGCCGTCAAAGAATAAAGAATGATATTTATCATTTAATGTTATAAATATCATTCCTTAATTTGCTGCAAAAATAAAGTCTAAAAAATGATTAAAACAGACATACTGATAATTGGAGCCGGACCAACCGGTTTATTTGCCGTTTTTGAAGCAGGATTATTAAAATTAAAATGCCACATTCTGGATGCTTTACCACAGCCGGGGGGGCAATTATCTGAATTGTATCCCAAAAAACCTATTTATGATATCCCAGGATTTCCTGAAGTTTTGGCGGGTGATTTAGTGGATAATTTGATGGAACAAATCAAACAGTTTGAACCAGGTTTTACCCTTGGAGAACGTGCAGAAACTATAGATAAACAGGAAGATGGTAGTTTTATAGTTACTTCTAACAAAGGAACAAAAATACAAGCTACTATCATTGCAATAGCTGGAGGATTAGGAAGTTTTGAACCTAGAAAACCACTCATAGAAGATATCGAATTCTATGAAAATAAAGGAATAAAGTACTTTATTAAAAACCCGGAAAAATTCAGAGACAAAAGAGTCGTGATTTCTGGCGGTGGAGATTCCGCTTTGGATTGGAGTATTTTTCTTTCCAACATTGCTTCCGAAGTAACCTTAATTCACCGTAGAAACGAATTCCGAGGCGCATTGGATTCTGTTGAAAAAGTACAGGAATTAAAAAATGCAGGCAAGATTAAAATGATTACACCAGGTGAAGTAATTGGGTTGAACGGTTCGGAACATCTAGAATCAGTTGATGTAGATATAGATGGTTCCCGCCAAAACATCAAAACCGATTATTTCATACCGCTTTTTGGATTAACACCAAAGCTTGGGCCTATTGCTGAATGGGGTTTGGAAATTGAAAAAAATGCTATAAAAGTCAACAACGCTTTGGATTATCAAACCAACATTCCGGGAATTTTTGCTATTGGAGACGTAAATACCTATCCAGGAAAACTAAAACTAATTTTATGCGGCTTCCATGAAGCAACCATAATGTGTCAGGCAGCCTACCAAATTATCAATCCAGGTAAGAAGTATGTCATGAAATACACCACCGTTTCAGGTGTTGATGGATTCGATGGAACTAGAAAAGAAGCTCCCAAAGCCGTAGTAAAAGCCATAATTTAAAAAATAATTTAAAAATATAGCGTTAGGACTTGCAAGTCTTAACGCTATGTCTTTACTTTGCACTGTTCTTAAACGTATTGATTGTTATCACGAAAGCTGGAGGGATTAGACCCGATGAAAGCTTAGCAACCCTACAACTAGTAGAAGGTGCTACATTCTATTCCGATTTATCGGAAACAGATAACCCCGAGAATTCCTCTCACTTTCCACGATAACATTTTTATATTTTTTTGAAGCTATTCCTGCTGTACGTTGCAATCTTTTTGCAATTTCGCTGCGCTACATTGAAGATTTTTCTTCGCTGCGCTACGAATAATCCAAAAAGGATTTCCTCTTCCATCAGGGCTAAAGGATAAACTGTTTTAACAAATAAAATTTGTGATTCTCCGTGGAATCTCTGTGAAACAAAATCATGACTAAAATAGAAAAAGCGATACAAGAAAGAATTCTCGTTCTCGACGGAGCCATGGGAACCATGCTTCAACGCAACAATTTCTCCGAAGAAGATTTTCGGGGAGAACGGTTTAAGGATTTTCCACATTCATTAAAAGGCAACAACGATTTGCTTTCCATCACACAACCCGAAGCTGTAAAACAAGTGCATCGCCTTTATTTTCAAGCTGGTGCCGATATTGTAGAAACCAACACTTTCTCAGGAACTACTATCGGAATGGCAGATTATCATCTAGAAGATTTAGTTTATGAACTCAATTATGAATCAGCCAAAATAGCAAGAGAAGTTGCCAATGAATTTACCGACAGACCTCGTTTTGTTGCGGGTTCTATCGGACCAACCAACCGAACCGCAAGCATGTCTCCCGATGTGAATGACCCAGGGTATCGTGCAGTAACTTTTGATGATTTGCGCATTGCCTACAAAGAACAAGTTGAAGCGCTGATTGATGGTGGAGTGGATGTCCTTTTAGTGGAAACTATCTTCGACACACTCAATGCGAAAGCAGCTTTATTTGCTATTGAAGAAGTAAAAGAAGAACGTAATATCAATATCCCAATAATGGTTTCAGGGACTATAACGGATGCTTCCGGAAGAACGCTTTCGGGTCAAACGGTTGAAGCTTTCTTGATATCTATTTCACATATTCCTTTATTAAGCATCGGATTTAATTGTGCGCTTGGTGCCGATCAGCTAAAACCTTATTTAAGTCGATTAGCGATGAATACACAACTCAATATTTCGGCTCATCCAAACGCAGGGTTGCCTAATGCTTTTGGACAATATGATCAAACACCTGAGGAAATGCAAGCGTTAATCAAAGAATATTTAAAAGATGATTTAATAAATATTATAGGAGGTTGTTGTGGTACAACTCCCGAACACATCAAAGCAATTGCTGATGTAGCAGCTGAATTTAAACCAAGAAAAGTTGTTAGTTGATGGTTTTTTTAAATAGGTGTTTATGGAATATAAAGAGTTAGAAGTTTGGGTTGAAGCAAGAAAATTGACAAATTTGGTTTACGATGTAACAAAAGTTTTTCCAAAAGAAGAATTGTTTGCTTTGACAAATCAAATAAGACGTTGTGCCATTTCTATTCCTTCAAATATTGCTGAAGGTTGTGGCAGACAAACGTCAAAAGACACAATTCATTTTTTACATATTTCAAGAGGGTCCTTATATGAATTAGAGACACAATTCTATTTGGCATTAGATCAAAAATATATATCGGAAAAAGATTTTGAATTAATTATTCAACAAATACAAATAAGTAAACGTTTAATAAATGGTTTTATCAATTATTATAAAAAACTGTAATTATGACAATTGAAACAACCAACAACCAACAACCAACAACCAACAACTATCTCAAGTTGTCAGGTTTAGAACCTTTAATCATCACACCCGAAACTAATTTTGTTAACGTCGGGGAACGAACCAATGTTACCGGTTCGCGTAAATTTCTTCGATTAATTAAAGAAGAGAAATACGATGAAGCCCTTTCCGTGGCCCGCGACCAAGTAGAAGGTGGCGCACAAATCATCGATGTTAATATGGATGAAGGAATGCTTGATGGTGTTTATGCCATGACCAAATTCCTGAATCTTATTGCAGCCGAACCCGATATCGCTCGAGTTCCAGTCATGATTGACAGTTCCAAATGGGAAATTATAGAAGCCGGATTAAAAGTAGTACAAGGTAAAGCAGTTGTAAATTCAATTTCTTTAAAAGAAGGTAAAGCAGCATTTATGCATCATGCCAAATTAATTAAACGTTACGGCGCTGCTGTTATTGTAATGGCTTTTGATGAAAATGGGCAAGCTGATAATTACGAAAGACGAATCGAAATATGTAAAAGAAGTTATGACATTTTGGTGAATGAAGTACATTTTCCTGCAGAAGATATCATTTTTGATCCTAATATTTTTCCTGTCGCAACAGGAATGGACGAACATAAATTAAACGCTTTAGATTTCTTTAGAGCCACAAAATGGATTCGGGAAAATCTACCCTATGCCAATATTTCAGGCGGTGTGAGTAACGTTTCATTTTCGTTTAGAGGAAATGACAAAGTGCGCGAAGCGATGCATTCGGCGTTTTTATATCATGCTATTCAAAACGGAATGACCATGGGAATCGTGAATCCGGAAATGCTCGAAATTTATGATGAAATCGACAAGATTTTATTAGAACATGTAGAAGATGTGTTGCTAAATAGACGAGAAGATGCAACTGAACGACTGCTTGATTTAGCCGAAAGTTTCAAAGGCGATTTCAAAGCCAATGAAAAAGCAATTCAAGAATGGCGTAATGATTCTATACAAGACAGATTAACCCATTCTTTAGTAAAAGGCATTGATGAATTTATAGAAATAGATGTGGAAGAAGCTAGAGCTGCTTCAGAAAAAGCTATTGATGTTATCGAAATTAATTTGATGACAGGCATGAACGTTGTTGGCGATTTATTTGGTTCCGGAAAAATGTTTTTACCACAAGTGGTGAAATCGGCTCGAGTGATGAAAAAAGCGGTGGCCTATCTTTTACCTTTCATCGAAGCTCAAAAAGAGGGTAAATCTTCATCGGCAGGGAAAGTATTAATGGCAACGGTTAAAGGTGACGTACATGATATTGGGAAAAATATTGTAGCCGTAGTTTTGGGTTGCAACAATTTTGAAATCATCGATTTGGGCGTAATGGTACCTCCCGAAAAAATCATCCAGGCAGCTATTGAACACAATGTAGATATTATTGGATTGAGTGGTTTGATTACACCATCATTGGATGAAATGGTTTATCTCGCCAAAGAATTGGACAAGCTCAACATCAAAATCCCGATTATGATTGGAGGCGCAACAACATCTCGTGCACACACAGCGGTGAAAATTGCTCCTGAATATAAAGAAACGGTAGTTCATGTAAATGATGCTTCCCGAGCAGTTACGGTGGCGAGTAATTTATTACATACAGAAACCAAAGGAAGTTATGTGAAAGCCATCCGGGAAGAATATGATACATTAAGAGAGGGATATTTAAATAGAAGCCGGGATAAAAATTATTTGTCCATCGAAGAAGCTCGTAAAAATAAATTGAAATTGGATTGGTTAAATTTCAATCCCGTAAAACCCAATTTTATTGGGACAAAAACGATTGATGTTGCGCTTTCTGAACTAGTAGCTTTTATCGATTGGACACCATTTTTTAGTTCCTGGGAATTGTTCGGAAAGTATCCAGCCATATTAAAGGATGAGGTGGTGGGAGAACAAGCCACTGCATTATTTGCCGATGCTCAAGAAATGTTGCAACAAATTGCTTCCGAAAAATGGTTAACAGCAAAAGGAATCCTCGGAATCTTCCCAGCTAACCAAATCAACGATGACGATATTGAAGTGATAACAACACCAACAACCAACAACCAACAACCAACAACCAAATTCCTAACCTTACGACAACAATCACAAAAAACAGCTGGTGCTCCAAACATTGCTTTAGCCGATTTTATAGCGCCAAAAGATAATGGCAAACAAGATTATTTTGGTTGCTTTTGTGTGACAACTGGTTTTGGTGTGGATGAAAAAGCAGTAGCATTTGAAAAGCAGTTAGACGATTACAACTCCATTTTAGTAAAAGCATTGGGCGACCGATTGGCCGAAGCCTTTGCTGAATATTTGCATTTAAAAGTGCGTAAAGAGATTTGGGGATATGCTTCTGACGAAAGTTTGTCAAACCAAGATTTAATTGAGGAAGAGTACAAAGGCATTCGTCCGGCACCTGGATATCCAGCTTGTCCCGATCATTTGGAAAAACCAACGATATGGAAATTATTAAATGTAGAACAAGAGATAGGAGTAACCCTTACCGAAAGTATGGCGATGTGGCCGGCTTCATCGGTTTCGGGCTATTATTTTGGAAATCCGGAAAGTAAATATTTTGGACTCGGAAAAATAAAACCAGACCAAGTAGAAGATTATGCAAAAAGAAGAGGAATTTCCACAGAAGTGGCAACCAAATGGCTTTCGCCGAATATAGCAGATTAATTATAGTTGATGGAAAATAAACCAACAACCAACAACCAAAAAAATGAAAGTAACACAACACATCCAAAATGCCAACGGAAAACCCTTGTTTTCTTTTGAAATATTACCGCCTTTAAAAGGACAAAACATCCAATCTATTTTTGATAGTATTGATCCTTTAATGGAATTCAATCCACCCTTTATTGATGTTACTTATCATCGTGAGGAATATGAATTTAAAGAACTACCTAGCGGTTTGTTGCAAAAGAAAGTGGTGAAAAAGCGACCAGGAACGGTTGGTATTTGTGCCGCAATTCAAAATAAATATTCGGTGGATGCCATTCCTCACATCTTGTGTGGAGGTTTTACAAAAGAAGATACGGAAAATTTATTAATCGATTTGGATTTTCTTGGAATTGATAATGTAGTGGCACTTCGAGGTGATGCTTTGAAAAATGAAACCTATTTCAAACCCGAGAAAGACGGGAATGAATATGCTACGGATTTGGTTTTACAAATCAACAATTTGAATAATGGTATTTACCTTGATGAAGATTTGCAAAATTCAGCTTGTACCAATTTTTGCATTGGAGTAGCAGGCTATCCCGAAAAACACATGGAAGCACCAAGTTTGGATAGCGACATCCATTTTTTAAAACAAAAAATAAAAAATGGTGCGGAATACATCATTACTCAAATGTTTTTTGACAATAAAAAATTCTTTGACTTTGTGGCAAAATGTCGTGCTGCAGGTATCACAATTCCAATTATTCCAGGCTTAAAACCCATTGCTACCAAAAAACAACTGAACCTAATTCCACATCGGTTTAGTATTGAGTTACCCGATGATTTAATCATGGCTGTGGTAAAAGCAAAAGATAACGATCATGTGAAACAAATTGGTATTGAATGGTGTGCCCAGCAAAGCAAAGAATTGGTTGCGGCTGGAATTCCCGTTTTGCATTATTATTCCATGGGTAAAGCCGAGAATATCAAGGCCATTGCTTCAACTATTTTTTAAAGAAATTTCATAAAAGCATTATCCTGTTAACTTATTCCTGATTGCTTCGCTCTTCAAAAGGTCAATAGGTAACTATATTCTGCTATATTTGTGCGTTTTAAATTATAAGATGAGGCTATTTTTCTATTTTACTTTATTTGTTTCTTATATTTCTATGGCTCAGCAGCAAGATACTTTCTCGCTTGAAGCATCGGTTTTAAGAGGCAACGTTTTGCCACATAAAGACGATATGCATCATTTGATTAATGGTCATCCCGAAGGTTTAATGCTTAGTTTTTTGGTAAGAACTCATGGATTAAAAGAGTGGCAAAAGGTGTATGATTTTCCAGATTATGGCGGCTATTTTTTGTTTCAGGATTTTAAAAGCCAACCATTGGGTCTTTGTTATGCTATTGGCGGGTTTTATAATTTTTACTTTTTGAATAGACATTTGCAATTGAAATTATCACAAGGTGTGGCACTTACCACAAATCCATACAACAAGGTTGACAACAACAAGAATATTTCTTTTGGAACAAGAATTATGGATAATACAAACATTGGTTTGAGTTATGATAATCAAAACTTGTTTAAAAATATTGGATTTCATACCGGGCTTCTTTTTACACATTATTCCAATGGTAGGGTAAAATCCCCAAATAGCGGTATTAACACTTATTTATTAAATGTTGGGGTTAACTATAATTTTGAGAATGAAAAGAAAATTGTAAACGACACCACGTTTATCCAAAAATCATATAGAGAAGCAATTAAATATAATTTTGTTTTAAGAACAGGAATTAATGAAAGCCCTATTATTAGAAGTGGACAGCGACCATTTTACCATATTGGGTTTTATGCTGAAAAAAGGTTGAGTAGAAAATCGGGATTGCAGTTAGGGACGGAATTGTTCTTGACCAATTCATTTAAAGACTATATCAAATATTATGCAGTGGCCTACCCTGAAAAGGGTATTGATCCTAATACAGATTATAAACGCGTGGGTGTTTTTGTTGGACACGAATTGTTTATCAATAAAATTTCGCTTGAAGCACAGTTAGGATATTATGTATATCAACCCTTCAAGAAAGATATTCCAGTTTATGATAGAGTGGGGATGAAATATTATTTTACAGATAGAATTTTTGCCGGATTTACCATCAAGACCCATTTGTTTTTGGCTGAAGCACTTGAATTTGGTATTGGTTATAGGTTATAAAACGAAAGAGATGAAAAAGTTTTTATTGTGTATTGTATTTGTTTTTATTTTCATCTCTTGTGAAAAACCAAGTGATTGTATCGAAAGTTCAGGGGTAACTACCATAAAAGATATTCCTGTGGAAGCTTTTAGTAAAATTAAAGTGTACAGAGGTATTGAGGTAATCATTACGGAAGGCCCAAATTATAGTGTTCAAATTGAAGCGGGTGAAAATTTCATCAATGATATTGAAGTAAAGCAATATGGAAACCAGCTTGTTTTTAAGGACAACACGAGTTGCAATTGGGTTAGAGATTATGGACAAACCAAGATATTTGTTACTACACCTATCTTGGATGAGGTCTATTCTAAAACCGATAGAAATATAAGTTCAAATGGCGTTTTGACTTTTCCAAACCTGACTTTTTTATCCTTGGATAAAGATGCCGATGGTGAAAAAGGAGCCGGGACTGGGGATTTTATTTTGAATGTGAACAATCAATCGTTAACCATTGCTAATAACAATGTGTCGCGATTTTTTCTTTCAGGACAAACCAATACGGCCACTTTTAATTTCTATTTTGGAGATGGGCGAATAGAAGCTCAAAATTTAATTGCTCAAAATGTTGTGGTATACCATCGCGGCTCTAACGATATGATCGTAAATCCTATTCAAAGTGTTACTGGCGTTTTGAACAGCACAGGAAATTTAATATTGAAAAATGTACCTCCAGTTCATTCTCCGCTTGATGCCTTGTATACTGGTCATGTAATTTATCCGTAGTTTTAGTTTTTATTTCAAGTGTTTAAAAACTGTACTCTACTTTTTAGTCTTTTCCCTGAATATTTCCTCCAGATTTTTATTTTTCAAACTAATCTGTAGTGTTTTTAAGCCATGGGTATTAGCAAAATCAAATAGAGCTGGACGCATATCTTCCCCTGTAGAAAATTTTATTTCCCAAAGATTTCCCGTTGTGTTTTTATAGGATTTAATGTTCGACAGACTTGCCAACAGCTTTTCGTCAAGAACTTTATCAAATTCAACTTCGATGATTTGCTCTTTTTCTTCAGAAACTAATTTGTCCAATTTTTTATCGGTCACAATTTTCCCTTCGTTGATGATAATCACCCGGTCACAAATGGCTTCCACTTCCTGCATGATGTGCGTAGAAAGAAAAACAGTTTTGTCTTTGCCAATATTTTTTATCAATTCTCTAATTTCAACCAGTTGATTGGGGTCTAACCCTGTTGTAGGTTCGTCCAAAATCAAAACATCAGGATTGTGCAAAAAAGCACTGGCTAGCCCAACACGCTGGCGATACCCTTTGGATAATTGCCCAATTTTTTTATGACTTTCAGGAGATAATCCCGTTAATACAATCACTTCTTCAATTCGAGATTTTGGAACTTTATAGATACTGGCGTTAAATTCTAAATATTCACGAACATACAAATCCAAATATAAGGGATTGTGTTCGGGTAAATAACCAATAGATTGTTGAACTGCTTTTTGAGCCGTATTTACATCGTGCCCATTTACATTGGCCTCCCCCATATCTGCCTGAATAAAAGTGGTCAAAATTTTCATTAACGTAGATTTTCCTGCGCCATTTGGACCAAGAAAACCAACGATTTCCCCTTTTTTTATGGAAAAAGAAACGTTATCTAATGCTTTTTGAGCACCATAATTCTTTGAAATATTTTTGACTTCTATGGACATAATTCGTGATTTAACGCAAATGTAACTATTTAATCAAAAATATTCTTTTTTGATTTATAGTATAACAGAAAAACATTCTGTTTATTATTTTACTACATCGTTTTAGTAAATTTTTATTTTTTATTTTGTAAAACCTTTACTTTATTTTTCTACTTTAGCCAAATAACAAAAGCAAAATGTTTCATAACCGTTTTTATTTTAGCAATTCTTTTTATTTCTTCTTTAATAGAAGTCGGGATTGTTTTATGGTTATTTGAGAAAAAAGAAACAAATAAATATAAAGATACAATCCTGATGAAAATCAGGATTTTTTTTTTGAATATATGAAAACAAAAATAGCAATACAAGGAATTAAAGGGTCTTTCCATCATCAAGTTTCACAGGAATATTACACTAAAAATGTGATGGTTGATGAATGTTTGTCGTTTGAAGCATTGGTAAGTAGTCTTTTAACTAATCAATCTGACCAAGCGGTGATGGCTATTGAGAATTCCATTGCAGGTTCGATTATTCCAAATTATGCCTTAATTGACAATAATAATTTGCAAATTATTGGGGAACATTATATGGATATTCATCAAAATTTGATGGCCCTTAAAGGACAAAAAATAACCGCTATCCAAGAAGTACATTCTCATCCAATGGCGTTATTACAATGTATGGAATTCTTGAAAAAATATCCACACATTAAATTAGTAGAGGACAAAGATACCGCTGAAACAGCACGTAGAATTCACGAAAAACAACTCAAAGGAATTGCTGCCATTGCTAGTAAAACAGCCTCAGAATTATATGATTTGGAAATCCTTGCTCCCGAAATTCAAACCATAAACAACAATATGACACGTTTTGTTATTATAACAAAAAACGTTTCGGATATTCCCAAAAGCAACATTAACAAAGCCTCATTGAAATTTGAATTGGATCACAAACGAGGAAGTTTAGCAGCTGTTTTAAATGTAATGAGCGATTGTAAATTGAATTTAACCAAAATTCAATCCCTTCCAAAAATAGAAACCCCTTGGAAATATTCCTTTTTTGTGGATGTTACTTTCGAGGATTATAAAGATTATAAAAAAGCCAAAGCATTGCTAAATATCATGGCAGAATATTTTAAAGTGTTGGGCGAATACGAAAACAAACAATGATGATAACAACGGCAAAAAGATTAGATGCAGTTGAAGAATATTATTTTTCATCCAAACTGCGAGAAGTGCGACAATTGCTTTCCGAAGGGAAACCCATTATCAATATAGGAATTGGAAGCCCCGATTTGCATCCCTCCAAAGTAGTTATTGAAGCCATTCAAAACGCCATGCAGGATGAAAATGCGCATCAATACCAGAGTTATCAAGGTTTGCCGGAATTGCGAAAAGGTTTTGCCGATTTCTATACTACTCATTTTGGAGTAGCGTTAGATTTTAATTCTGAAGTATTACCATTGATGGGTTCCAAAGAAGGAATTATGCACATTTCACTGGCTTTTTTAAATGAAGGCGATGCCGTTTTAATTCCAAATCCAGGTTATCCAACGTATACTTCGGTGACGAAATTGGTTGGAGCAGAATCAATTTATTATGATTTAAAAGAAAATAATAATTGGGAACCCGATTTTGAAGCTATAGAAAAACAGGATTTATCGAAAGTGAAAATTATGTGGGTTTCCTATCCACATATGCCAACGGGAGCAACGGGAAGTTTGGAATTGTTTGATAAATTAGTTGCTTTCGCCAAAAAGCATCATATTTTAGTAGTCAATGACAATCCCTATAGTTTTGTGTTGAATGAAAACCCCATTTCTATTTTGCAAGCGGAAGGTGCTAAAGAAGTGGCTTTGGAATTGAATTCCTTGTCCAAAACTTACAATATGGCAGGTTGGCGCGTGGGAATGGTTTCAGGAAATGCAAATTTCATCGATGCTATTCTAAAAGTAAAAAGTAATATGGACAGCGGCATGTTTTATGGCATTCAGAAAGGCGCTGTTGCTGCATTGCAACTCGACAAATCCTGGTTTGTCGAACAAAATAAAATTTACCAAAAAAGAAGAACACTAACTTTTGAATTGGCAAAAAAACTAGGTTGTACCTTTGACGAAAAAGCGGTGGGATTATTTGTTTGGGCAAAATTACCATCCGGAATTTCATCTTCGGAAAAATTTATTGATGAAATATTATATGAAAAACATATCTTCATCACGCCAGGGACTATTTTTGGCAGCAATGGAGAAGGATACATTCGGTTTTCACTTTGCGTTGCCGAAGCAAAAGTAAAGGAAGCCATTTCAAGATTTTAAATTAGAGCGATGACAAAAGTATATATAATAGGGACAGGATTAATAGGAGGTTCAATGGCATTAGACATTAAATCGCAGTATGCAAATGCTAAAGTTTTTGGGATTGACTCGAATGAAAAGCATTTGGATGAAGCAATCCATTTGGGTGTTATTGATGATAAAGCAACAATGGATGATTTGGGTAATGCCGATTTTGTTATTCTTGCCGTACCAGTTGATATTTCGCTAGTAATTTTGCCTGCTATTTTAGATAAAATTGGTGATGACACTTTGGTTTTGGATGTGGGTTCTACTAAATTTCCCATTTGTGAAGCCATTGCGAATCATTCTAAAAGGAGAAATTTTATGGCGACGCACCCTATCGCAGGAACCGAATTTTCGGGACCTTCGGCAGCCATAGTAGGATTGTTTCAAGACAAAACGAATATCATTTGTGAGGTCGAAAAAACTACCTTTAAACTTCAGGAACTCGCGTTGGAGTTGTTCAAAAAACTGGGCATGCGCATTCGTTATATGGAACCAAAATCACACGACAAACATATTGCATATGTGTCGCATTTGTCACACATCAGTTCCTTTATGCTAGGAAAAACAGTCATCGAAAAGGAAAAAGATGAACGCGATATTTTTGATATGGCGGGAAGCGGATTTGAAAGCACGGTGCGTTTAGCCAAAAGTTCTCCAGCCATGTGGACACCCATTTTTAAACAAAACAGGAAACAAGTGGTAAAAAGTTTAGAAGAATATATTGCCAATTTGACTCATTTTAAAACATTATTAGAACAAGAGAATTACGAAGCGGTATATAATGAAATGCAAAATACGAATAGAATTAAAGAGATATTGAAATAAATTGTTATCAGTTCTCTGTTTTAAAACTGACAACTAACAACCGACAACAGAAATTATGGAAAATAAAAAAGAAATGAGAACGTGGTTAGATGATTTTAATTTAACGCATCCATTAGTAATCGCTGGACCTTGTAGCGCCGAAACAGAAGAGCAGGTATTGAAAATTGCGTATGAATTAAAAAATTCAGACGTGAGTGTTTTTAGAGCCGGAATTTGGAAGCCCCGTACACGCCCGGGTGGATTTGAAGGGGTTGGTGCCATTGGATTAAAATGGTTGCAAAAAGCTAAGGCCGAAACAGGTTTGCTAATGGCAACCGAAGTAGCCAATGCTGCTCACGTAAAACTAGCTTTAGAACATGATATTGATGTGTTATGGATTGGCGCACGAACAACGGTAAATCCATTTGCCGTTCAGGAAATTGCCGATGCGTTGCAAAATACCGACAAAATAGTTTTGGTAAAAAATCCGGTAAACCCCGATTTGGCTTTGTGGATTGGTGGTGTAGAGCGATTATACAATGCCGGAATTAAAAAACTGGGGGTGATTCACAGAGGATTTTCAACCTATGAAAAAACCAAATACAGAAACATTCCCGAGTGGCAAATTGCCATTGAATTGCAAAGTAAATTCCCCGATTTGCCTTTGATTTGTGATCCATCACACATTACCGGAAGACGTGATATGATTCAAGAAGTTTCCCAACAAGCGCTTGATTTAAACTACGACGGTTTGATTATTGAAACCCATACGGATCCAGATAATGCATGGAGTGATGCCGCACAACAAGTTACGCCAACGGTTTTGAAACAAATTTTCGAAGATTTGAAAGTCAAAAAAATGACTAATGAAGAAGACGATTACAATATTGAAATGATAAAATTGAGAGCCAATATTGACGTTGCCGACGCTAAGTTATTGGAATTATTGGGCAATCGGATGAAAGTTGCTGAAAAAATAGGGGCACTAAAAAAAGCTAAAAACGTAGCGGTTTTACAAAACAAACGCTGGAATGAAATTCTTGGTAGAATGATTTTGGATGGCGAAGAAAAAGGATTAAGCGAGGAATTTATTCTCAAATTATTCAAAGCTATTCACCAGGAAAGTATTAGCCATCAGGAAAAAATTATCAATGGATAATTTATAAAAACAATAGACTGTTAAAATTTATTTATTATTAAAAGCCTTCAGGATTTCTGAAGGTTTTTTTTGTATCATTGCGCCAACAATAAAAACAATCTTACAAACAACCTTAAAAAATTAACAATGAAAAAAGCAGTATTTGTTTTTTTCTTTTTTGTTTTGGCTAGCATAAGCTCGAGTGCACAAAACAAAATTGAAAAAATCAACATGACTTATGGTGAGGAATTGCCAGACGACAATCAGAAAATTGTAAAAATTATTGGTGAGACAAACAATAAAATTTATGCCTTAGCACTTAATAAAGATGATTATTTCTTGAAAATATTCGAGTCAAAATCGATGAAGCAGCTGTCTTCAAACGCATTAATTATTCCTAAAATTAGCGATAAAGAAGTAGATTTCGAAGAGATTTTTCTACTAAACGGCAAACTTTATGTTATTGGAAGTGTTTATAATAAAAAAGATAAAATCTTCAATTTAATTGCCAACGAAATTTCTGAAAAAGGAATTTTGAGCAAAACTACTATTCCATTATTCAATTCGGAAGTTGCCAAAAAATCGGAAAGAGGTGGTTTTTATTTTAAACTTTCCCCTGATGAAGGTTCATTGCTGATTATGCATACATCTCGTTTTCCAAAAGAAGACGCAGTGAAATATGAAGTAAAATTATTCGACGACAAGATGGCAACACTTTTTTCGAGTGAAGAAAAAGTGAAATTTGACGATAGCAGAAAAGATTATGAGTTTACTATTGCTGATTTTGAATTGAATTTTCAAGATGATGTTTTTTTAGTAATTAACGAAAGTTATAGAGATTCAAAAAAGAAAGAGCAAATTGAAAAATTTGAAATTCATGCCTTTAAAAAAGCCAATGCCTATAAAAAAGAGGTTATCGACATAAACATCAAAGGGAAAGAAATTATCAATTGTAAAATGATGTCTACGGTTAAAAACACTTTGCAATTGGTTGGGTTTTACTCTAGTGTTCGTGACAATGGAAAAGCCAATAAAGAGTTAAAAGGGGTTTATAATGCTACTATTAATTTAGTAACAAACACAAATGACAATTTAAAATTCAATGAGTTTGATTATGCTACGAAAGTAAAATTGTTGGGAGAACGCAGAGCCAAAAAAGGAAAAGATGTGCCGCCATTGTACAACATCACTACCATTATTGAGAAAAATGATGGGGGTTTAATTGTGCTTTCGGAATTGCAATTTGTTTATGTGGGACAAAGCTCTGGAATTGGCCCTTTTGCTTTTACACCAGTAACCTACACTAAAAACGAAATTATCGTTACTTGTCTAAAACCCGACGGTTCTTTGGATTGGAGTAATGTTTTGCCAAAAGAGCAAGCTGCATCGGTAACAACACTTTCATTTGCCTTTGGTTTTGGAGGCAGCAATGGGAATTTTTCAGTGGGGGGTGCTTTAGTAATCCCATTGGCACAAATGGGCAAAGGACCAGAATACTTAGGGGCGATTCCTATTTATAAAAACGGAGTTTTAAATATTATTTTCAATGATAATGTAAAAAATAAAGGCATTACAAATATTGAGAAAATAAAATCTCTTGGGAATTATAATAATGCAGTTCCGTCTCTTTTTATATTTGATGATAAAGGAGGAATGACTAGAAAAGATCCAGAAGAAGTAATCAAAAACGAATTGGTAATTCGACCTGGAATTTATTCTAGAAAGAGTGAAAACGAATTAATCATTTATTCTTCGAGAAAGAAACAAGATAAACTTGGAAGGTTAATCTTAGAAGATTAAAATTTATAAAGGTTGTGATTTTATCACAACCTTTTTTATTTGAATCAACTTTAAATCTATTAACGGTTTCAATTTTTTACCTTTGTCAAAATCTGAATTCAAAATATGACCGGACTCGTTTATAAATCTACTGGAAGTTGGTACACCGTTAAGACAGATGGCCATCAAACTTTTGAATGTCGTATCAAGGGAAAATTCCGTATGAAAGGCATCAAGAGCACCAATCCCATTGCGGTGGGCGACGTTGTAGATTTTGAATTGGATGAAACCTCCGATACCGTAACGGGAACCATTCACAATATTCATGAACGGAAAAATTACATCGTCAGGAAGTCGGTGAATTTGTCCCATCAAATGCATATTATTGCGTCCAATATTGATCAAGTTTTTTTGCTGATTACGATAAACAATCCGCCAACCACTACCAATTTCATTGACAGATTTTTGGTCACTGCTGAAGCTTATGGCATAGAAACCATTTTGGTTTTTAATAAAATTGACACTTTCGATGAAGCTACTTCCGATGAACAATTGTACATGCAACACATTTACCAAGAAATTGGATACCAATGCTTGCGGGTTTCATCAACCATTGGAACCGGAGTGGAAGAACTTAAAGAAATGATGATGGGAAAAGTGAGCATGTTTTCGGGACATTCGGGTGTTGGGAAATCCACTTTGGTGAATGCCATGGAGCCAAGCTTGCACCTCAAAACCAAAACCATTTCCGAGCAAAGCAAGCAAGGGCAACACACCACCACTTTCGCCGAAATGTATGATTTGGGTTTTGGAGCTAAGATTATAGACACACCGGGAATTAAAGGGTTTGGAATAGTAGATATGGAACCAGCCGAAATTAGCGGTTATTTCCCAGAGTTTTTCAAACTGAAAGACCAATGCAAATTCAACAATTGTCTGCACAAAGAAGAACCACATTGTGCTATCAAAAAAGCGTTGGAGCAAAATGAAATATCCTGGTCGCGCTATGAAAGTTATTTGAAAATTCTGGAAGGCGATGATGAAAATTACCGCACCGATATTTACAATGAGGACCGAATTGCCAGTGATGAAACGAGGAATAAATAATTATGAATTGTGAATTATAAATTATGAATGTTAACAATTCATAGTCAAACAAATATGCAATGAGTGATAATGTTATAAAAACCAAATCTTTTAGTTTTGCATTGAGAATAGTGAAACTGTATCAATTTTTGAGTATAGAAAAGAAAGAATTTGTTCTTAGCAAACAATTATTGCGAAGCGGAACAGCAATTGGATCACTAGTTCGTGAAGCAGAACATGCAGAAAGCAAACTTGATTTTGTTCACAAATTAGCAATAGCTCAAAAGGAGGCAAACGAAACGGATTATGGGTTAGAATTATTATTCCAATCAGAGTATTTGAATGAAATCCAATTTCAATCTTTAAATTCTGATATAGCTGAAATAAACAAAATTTTAGCGTCAATTATAATAACAACTAAACAGAAACTTAAAAAATAATGTTGAATTATGAATTCTAATGCTCACGAAAATTCACAATTCATAATTCACAATTTATAATTCATTATGAAAGTTGTTATTCAAAGAGTTGCTCACGCTTCAGTTACAATTGATAACAAAATTGTTGCCGATATCCAAAAAGGATTATTGGTGCTTGTTGGTATTGAAGATTTGGATAATCAGGAAGACATTAATTGGTTAACTTCCAAAATAGCGAATCTCCGAATTTTTGACGATACCAACCATGTGATGAATTTGTCACTCAAAGATGTGGATGGTGAAATCATTATCATTAGTCAATTTACACTTCAGGCATCCACCAAAAAAGGCAATCGCCCGTCTTATCTCAAAGCTGCAAAACCAGAAATAGCCATTCCGTTATATGAAAGTTTCATTACTCAAATGGAAACGGAATTGGGCAAACAAATACAAACCGGACAATTTGGTGCCGACATGAAAGTGGCCCTTTTAAATGATGGCCCGGTCACTATAATTATAGACAGCAAAAATAAAGAATAGTATCATGAACTTAAAAAATTCCCAACTCGAAGTTGACACTTGGATTAAAGAACACGGCGTTCGTTATTTCAATGAATTGACCAACATGGCGCAACTCACCGAAGAAGTAGGCGAAGTAGCCCGAATCATAGCCCGTCGTTACGGCGAACAATCCGAAAAAGAAAGCGATAAAAATAAAGACCTTGGCGAAGAATTAGCCGATGTGGTTTTTGTAGTTTTGTGTCTCGCCAATCAAACAGGAATCGATTTGCAAGCCGCTTTCGATAAAAAAATGGATTTAAAAACCAATCGTGATCACGACCGTCATCAAAATAATGAGAAACTTAAATAATGGTGAATTGTGAATGGTGAATTGTAAATTATGTCAGAGAATGTAATTAAAATAAAATCGTTTAGCTTTGCTTTAAAAATTGTTGAGCTGTATAAATTTCTCTCAAATGATAAGAAGGAGTTTGTATTGAGTAAACAATTATTGAGAATCGGAACTGCAATAGGTGCTTTAGTTCGAGAAGCCGAGCAAGCAGAAAGCAAATTAGATTTTATTCACAAATTGGCAATTGCACAAAAAGAAGCAAACGAATCAGATTATTGGTTAGAATTATTGTTTCAGTCAGGATATTTAGATGAAATTCAATTTCAATCTGTAAAATCAGAGATAGTTGAAATCAACAAAATTTCAGCTTCAATTATTATTTCAACCAAACAAAGAATTGGAAAATTATGAACTTAAAACTACATTCACAATTCACAATTCACAATTCACAATTAAAACTATCGGGTTCCAAGTCTGAAACTAACCGATTGTTATTGCTACAAGCCTTATATCCAAATATCACATTGGAAAACACCTCCAATTCAGATGATTCGGAAGTAATGGCAAAAGCATTAAATTCACAATTCACAATTCACAATTCACAATTAATTGACGTGCATCACGCAGGAACTGCCATGCGTTTCTTAACTGCGTATTTTGCTATTCAGGAAGGAAGAGACATGTCCGCCGTGGCTGGAGTTGTCTTAACAGGTTCGTCCCGAATGCAAGAACGCCCCATAAAAATTTTAGTGAACGCTTTGCGCCAACTCGGAGCCGAGATTAGCTATGAAGCAAACGAAGGTTTTCCACCCATAAGAATTAAAGGAAAAAAGCTCACACAAAATAAAGTTTCCCTTCCGGCGAATGTCAGTAGTCAATATATTTCCGCATTATTATTAATCGCGCCAAAGCTTGAAAATGGTTTAGAATTAACGCTCGAAGGCGAAATAACTTCCGTTCCTTATATCAAAATGACTTTGGCATTATTAAATCAACTGGGTATTCAAACATCATTTATAAATAATAAAGTTGTCGTTAACTCACAACCGACAACCGACAACCAACAACCAATAACAATCGAATCGGATTGGTCGTCGGCATCTTATTTCTATTCTATAATCGCACTTTCCCCAATTGGAACCGAAATTACCTTGTCGAGCTATAAAGAAAACAGCCTTCAAGGCGATTCGGCATTAGCGAAAATCTATAAAGACTTCGGAGTTGAAACTACTTTTGATCATAATAGGATTATTTTAAATAAGTCAACTAATTGTCAATTATCAATTATCAATTGTCAATTGAATTCATCGCCCGATATTGCCCAAACCATTGCAGTTACTTGTTTCGGATTGGGTATAGCTTGTCATTTAACAGGATTGCATACATTGAAAATTAAAGAAACGGATAGATTGTTGGCCTTAAAAAATGAATTAGAAAAACTTGGGGCAACAGTTTCAATTACCGATGATAGTTTGGCTTTAGCCATTTCAAATTCGATTCGTCAGAATATTAAAATAGAAACCTATCAAGACCACCGAATGGCTATGGCTTTTGCTCCATTAGCATTAAAAGTTTCATTAATCATTGAAGATGCAGGAGTTGTTTCTAAATCGTATCCCACCTTTTGGAATGATTTAAAAAATATAGGATTCCAAATTTCGGAACTTTAATACTTTGTAACAGGGCGTCTTTGGGATAATTCCGAAAATAAACATCAAAACACTTGACATTCGGTATCTCACGATAGTATATTTGCAACCGATTAAAATACTATCTCCCTTAGCGCAGTCGAAGGGCTAAATCATAAACCAAAACTTCATGAAATTATCTCATTTTAATTTAACTTTTCCAGCCGAATTATTAGCCGAATATCCAGCCGAAAATCGTGATGAATCACGCTTAATGGTGGTAAACAGAAAAACAAAAACGATTGAGCACAAAATGTTCAAAGACATTATCGATTATTTTGATGATGGCGATGTGATGATTTTGAATAATACCAAAGTATTTCCAGCAAGAATGTTTGGAAACAAAGAAAAAACGGGTGCAAGAATTGAAGTTTTCTTATTAAGAGAACTAAATGCAGAGCAACGTTTATGGGATGTTTTGGTTGATCCAGCACGTAAAATCAGAATTGGAAACAAATTATATTTTGGCGACGACGATTCATTAGTGGCTGAGGTGATTGACAATACAACTTCTCGTGGGAGAACTTTGCGATTTTTATATGATGGTTCCTATGATGAATTTAGAAAAAAATTAACAGAACTTGGTGAAACACCAATTCCAAAATACATTACCCGTGATGTTACAGAAGAAGATGCCGAACGTTACCAAACGATTTATGCCAAAGAGGAAGGTGCGGTAGCAGCTCCAACTGCCGGTTTGCATTTTTCTAAACACCTATTGAAAAAATTAGAAATAAAAGGAATTAACTTTGCCGAAGTGACGCTCCATGTTGGATTAGGTACTTTTAACCCAGTTGAAGTAGAGGATTTATCTAAACATAAAATGGATTCCGAAGAGCTTAAAATTCCGCAATTAGCTTGCGATATTGTAAACAATGCTAAAATTAACAAGAAAAAAATATGCTGCATCGGAACAACTTCGATGCGCGCCATTGAAAGTTCCGTTTCTTCGGCAAGAGCATTAAATCCTTTTGAAGGTTGGACGAATAAATTTATTTTCCCTCCTTATGATTTTAGTATTGCGGATTGTATGGTAACCAATTTCCATACGCCAAAATCTACTTTATTAATGATGGTTTCTGCATTTTGTGGACATGACTTAATGAAAAAAGCCTACGAAGAAGCTATAAAAGAGAAATACCGTTTTTACTCTTACGGTGATGCAATGTTGATTATTTAATCTGAACTGGTTTACTGCGTCAGTTCGCTACGCTCGTGTCCGATTCTTTTACATATAAAACCCAATCTAGCTCAAAAACTAGATTGGGATTTTTTTTGAAATAACTTAACGAAAAATTTCTTTGCTCTTTATTCTTTGTTCTTTGCTCTTTTCAATACTTTTACACCACAAACGAATCAAACAATGATTTTTCAGAACTCCTTAGCATTTGCACAACAACTCGATGCACAAGATGAATTAAAACACTACCGTGAAGAATTTATCTTCCCACAACATGAGGGCAAAAACGTCATCTACTTTACTGGAAATTCATTGGGATTACAGCCTAAAAGAACCAAAAAATTTGTAGACGAAGTCATGAATGATTGGGCAAACCACGCAGTAGAAGGGCATTTTTATGCCGAGAGACCTTGGTGGGATTATCACGAACGCTTTGCTAAGCCGTTGAGTAAAATTGTGGGAGCAAAGTCTTCGGAAGTTACGGTGATGAATACGTTGACGGTGAATTTGCATCTGTTGATGGTGTCGTTTTATCGCCCAACCAGCAAGCGTTATAAAATTATTTGTGAAGAAAAAGCATTTCCTTCCGATCAATACATGTTTCAAAGTCAGGTCAATTTTCATGGATATAAAGCCGAAGATGCCATTGTAGAAATCAAACGACGAGAAGGAGAAAACAATATTCGTTTAGAAGATATTTTAACCAAGATTGATGAAGTTGGAGATGAGTTGGCATTGGTTTTATTTGGAGGGGTAAACTATTACACGGGACAAGTGTTTGATATGAAAACCATCACCGAAGCCGGACATAAAGCTGGAGCAGTCGTTGGGTTTGACTTGGCTCATGCTGCCGGGAACATCAAATTAGAACTGCACGATTGGAATGTGGATTTTGCCGCTTGGTGTAGTTATAAATATATGAATTCTGGACCTGGAAATGCTTCAGGATGTTTTGTTCATGAAAAACACCATTTCAATAATGACCTGCCAAGATTCGCAGGTTGGTGGGGACACAATAAAGAGCGTCGTTTTAAAATGGAACCTTCTTTTGATCCGGTTCATGGGGCAGATGGCTGGCAAATTAGTAATTTACCGATACTTTCTCTTGCACCCTATTTGGCTGCTGTAGAAATGTTTGATGAGGTAGGCATGGATAATTTGATTTCCAAACGAAATCAAATTACCGCTTATTTGGAATTTATTCTTCGGGAAATTGACAAACAGGTGAATAGCACTTTTGAAATTATTACACCTACCAATCAAGAAGAACGTGCCTGTCAATTATCCGTTTTCTTTCATGGAGAAGGCCGACCTTTATTTGATTACCTAATGAAAAACGGAGTAATCACAGATTGGCGAGAACCTAATGTTATTCGATTTGCACCTGTTCCATTCTATTGCAGTTATGAGGACATGTATCGTTTTGGACAAATTCTAAAACAAGGCATTCTCTCATAAATAAAAATTAAGTTACACAATACTTTAATAAAATGACGAAACAAGAAATTATACAAAACTTCGATCCTTCTCAGCCAGGACTTGCTGACCAAAGCATTTTTGGATTGCCATTCACTGCTGATCAAAGCGAAATTATCATTATTCCAGTTCCCTGGGAAGTTACCGTGAGTTATGGTGCAGGCGCATCAAAAGGTCCGGAAGCTATTTTAAAGGCATCGTTCCAAGTGGATTTGCATCATCAGGAGTTTCCCGATTTGTGGAAATTGGGAATGTATTTGGATTTGAATGAGCAAACTGTAAAATGGGAAGAAGATAGCGTCAAACACAAAGCCCTAGCCCAACCCATTATTGAAGCATTAGAAAGCGGAGAAGTAATTGAAAATATACCCTCTTTAAAATCGGATTTGGATAAAATCAATTTGGTTTGTCAGAATTTGAAAGAGGAACTGAAAGAACGTGTTTTATTTTGGACAAAAAAAGGGAAGAAAGTTGTTTTGCTAGGTGGAGATCACTCAACACCACTAGGATATTATGAAGCATTAGCATCCCAACATGATAATTTTGGAATACTGCATCTTGATGCGCATTTGGATATGCGAATTGCCTATGAAGGTTTTACGTATTCTCATGCTTCCATAATGTACAATGCGTTGCAAATTCCTCAAATTTCAAAGATTGTTCAATTGGGTATTCGTGATTTCTGCAAACAAGAAGTAGAAACCGTTATGGAACAAGGAAGTCGAGTAGTGGTTCATACGGATATGGATATGAAAGCAGAAGCTTTTAAAGGGATTACTTGGGAACAACAATGCGATGCTATAATTAATGCTTTGCCTCAAAAAGTCACCATTAGTTTTGATATTGACGGATTGTATTCATGGTATTGCCCCAATACAGGAACTCCAGTGCCAGGCGGTTTTTCTTTTGAGCAAGCTGCTTATTTATTGAGCAAGTTAGCCGATAGTGGCAAAGAAATCATTGGATTTGATTTGGTGGAAGTAGCACCGGGAGAGGATGATTGGGATGGAAATGTTGGTGCTAGAATGTTATATCATATGTGTGGTGTTTTAGCAAAAAATAATGGAATGGACGTTGGAGAAAAAATTATTTTTAATAAAAAAAGCTAATAATTAATAATGCAAGAATGAAAACCGTCTAAAACTTAGACGGTTTTTGCTTTGTTGTTCACGCTAGAAAAAAAAGATATTTTCAATTTTATAGTTTGTCATCCAATGCTTTTGACGGGGAAAATTAAGAGAATATTAATTATATTTGTTTCACAAAGACTACCAAATGAAAATCATAAAAAAGACACTTTTTGGCTTAGCAATCTTACTTCTACTTATTTCATTAGTGCTATTTTGTTACATCCTTTATCTAAAACCAACCGAAGAAGGAGAACAAACCCTAAATACTATTAAAAAACAAACCACTGTTTATTTTGACGAATACGGCATTCCACACATTTACGCTAATTCCCAAGAAGATGCTATGACAACACTGGGCTATGTTCATGCTCAAGACCGGCTTTGGCAAATGGAACTTATGCGCCGCATAGCCCCTGGAAAACTCTCAGAAATATTTGGTTCTGTTATGCTCAAAAACGACAAGTTTTTCTCAGGACTTGGCATCGCAGAAAACACGGAAAAGAACATCGCAAAATTGGATAAAAACTCCCAAGCATACAAGTTAACAATGGCTTATATTGGTGGGATTAATCAATACATTGAAGAGGGAAAAACACCTTTGGAATATCAATTGTTAAGCATCAAAAAACAAAAATTTACCCTAACGGATGTCTATAATATTTTTGGATACATGTCGTTTAGCTTTGCAATGGCTCAAAAAACAGATCCGTTACTAACCGACATCCGAAACAAATATGGTGATGCCTATCTCGAAGACTTTGGATTAGACGGTTCATTATCTACCACGCAACTCAAATCCTTTAAAGGGACACCAACGCATTACGCCGAAATTTCCAAATCCATATCGGCCGTATTAAATCAAACTCCAATGCCTCAATTCATTGGGAGTAACAGTTGGGTGATAGGTGCAGACAAAACCAAAAATCACAAAGTAATCTTTGCCAATGATCCTCACATTGGTTTTTCACAGCCTTGTATTTGGTATGAAGCGCATATTAATACACCCGATTATGAAATGTATGGTTACTATTTGGCAGGAACACCTTTTCCATTATTGGGGCACAATCGCAATTATGCCTATGGAGTAACCATGTTTGAAAACGATGATATGGACCTATTTACTGAAGAAGAAAATCCTAACAATCGCAACCAATACAAAACTCCAGACGGATATAAAAACTACACCATTCAACAAAAAACAATCAAGGTAAAAGACAGCTCGGATGTTGTTGTCAACATAAAAATTTCTCATCACGGACCAATAATGAGCGGATTGCTCGATGGTTTGGAAAAAGAAAAACCCATTTCGCTATCTTGGATTTATACGCAACAACCCAATCATATTTTGGAAGCGGTTTATAGACTTTCTCATGCCAAAAATTTAAATGATTTTTACAATGGGGTTTCGCTTATTGCCACACCAGGGCTTAACATAATGTATGGGGATGCCAAAAATAATATTGCTTGGATAACTTCAGGGAAACTATACAAACAAGAAAAAACAACCAATCCAAACTTCATTCTCAACGGGACGAATGGCATTGATGATAAAAAAGCCTTTCTTCCATTTTCTAAAAACCCATCAGCTATTAATCCGTCTTGGGGTTATATTTATTCTGCCAATAATCAACCGGAAGCTATAGAGGGTTACCTTTATCCGGGCTATTATTTACCAAAAGACAGAGCCAAACGGATTAACGATTTACTCCAGCCCAAAAATAATTGGACAAAAAAGGATGTCACTAAAATGATTACCGACAACACCTCTCCAACTATAATAGAAACGGTTGCCAATTTGCTTCCAGCAATAAATATAAAAGAGAAGACAAATAATGAAGCTCAAGCCATAACGTTCTTAAAAAACTGGAAAGCGACCAACAGGCTTCAAGATATAGCCCCAACAATCTATAATAAATGGTTCTATTTTTATCTAAAAGACACGTTTGAAGATGAAATGGGGAAGGATAATTTCAATATATTTTTAACGACACATATCCTAAAACAAACCATGGCCGCACAAAGCAAAAATGAAGCATCTCCATGGTGGGATAATAGTGCCACAAAAGATAAAATAGAAACACGTTCAGAAATCCTAACGCAATCTTTTAGAGAAGCCATCGCTTCGCTCGAAAAACAACTTGGAACAGATTGTAACACTTGGACATGGAATAGAGTTCACGTTGTGGAACACCAACATCCAATAGGTAAAATTGCTGTTCTGAAAAATTATTTTAATGTGGGCCCTTTTGAAATGAGTGGCTCCAATGAAGTCATCAATAATCTCTTTTTCTTTTACTCCGATGAAAAGGAATATACAATAAAAGGAGGTCCATCTACAAGAAGAGTAATTGATTTCTCGGACATTGAAAACTGTGTTAGCATTCTTCCAACAGGACAATCAGGGGTTCAATCTAGTAGTCATTATGATGATCAAGCGGAGTTGTACAACAAAGGGAAGTTTAGAAAAATGAAAATCAACAAAGAAGAAATAATTAAAACATCCACAAAGTTAGTCTTCAATCCAAAATAGAATACTTAAATTTGCCCTCTCAAAAAGAAACGTTTTTTCATGCAAACTCCACAAAAAATTGCTGTTATTGGCTCAGGATTAGTAGGGTCCCTTTTGGCAATATACCTCAAGAGAGCAGGACATACGGTACATGTTTATGATAGAAGTCAGGATGTTCGGAAGATAAATTTTTCTGGGCGATCCATTAATTTAGTAATGTCAAATCGAGGTTGGAAAGCACTTGAAGACATTGGATTGGATGATGAAATTAGAAAAATCGGAATTCCAGTTGATAAAAGAGCCATTCATATTCCTAATCAGGATTTAAATTATCAACATTATGGAAAGGATGGGGAAGCTATTTTTTCCTTGTCAAGAGGAATACTCAATAAGCGAATGATTGATTTGGCGGAAGAAGCTGGCGCGGAATTTTTTTTCGAACAAAAAATTTGGGATATTACCTTAACGGATGCCACTTTACATATTGGTGAAACGGAAAGAGGCGAGTGGCAAGAAGTGAAATATGACAAAGTTATTGGTGCTGATGGCGCTTTTTCGAGAGTTCGTCACCGAATGCAACGCCAAAGCATGTTTAATTATTCACAAGAATTTTTGCAATTGGGATATAAAGAATTGCATATTCCTGCCAATGAAGATGGCACCCATAAGTTAGATAAAAACTCCTTGCATATTTGGCCTCGAGGGGAATTTATGTTGATGGCTTTGGCCAATATTGACGGTAGTTTTACGTGTACTTTGTTTCTGCCACACAAAGGGAAAAATTCATTTGAAAGCATCAATGACACGAAAACATTAGAATCCTTTTTTGCTAAAAATTTTCCCGATACCAAAGAAGTTATCCCCGATTTAATTGAAGATTATTTTAAAAACCCAACCAGTTTTTTGGTTACCATGAAATGTTATCCTTGGACATTTGAAGATAAAATTGCCTTGATTGGCGATGCCTGTCATGCCATTGTTCCCTTTTACGGTCACGGAATGAATGCGGGTTTTGAAGACATCACTGTTTTAAATGAAATGATGACTAAATATGGCGATGATTGGAAAATGATTTTCTCGGAATATGAAAAATCTAGAAAGCCCAATGCCGATGCTATTGCTGAACTTTCCTACCGCAATTTTATGGAAATGAGTTTTAAAACTGCTGATGAAAAGTTTCTTTTACAAAAGAAAATTGAAAAATGGTTTTCACAAAAACACCCTAATCAATGGCTGCCATTATACAGTCGCGTTACGTTTAGTCTTCGTCCTTATTCGGAAGCATTGGCACTCGGAAATCAGCAAAATGCTATCATGGAAGAAGTAATGCAAATTCCAAAGATTGAAGAAAAATGGAATAGTGAAGAGGTAGAGGATAAAATTCTTGAATTGCTGAAAAAATAAAAAGATTTTCGAGAAACGTCACTTCGAGTTTTTTAAAATTTATAATTTTGAAATGTATCGAGAAGTACGAAACAAGAAATAATAGAACTGAAAATTGCCCAGCCATCGGGTTTTAGAATTAAAGGCAGAACAATTATATACTATTGTTATTGAATTTTGCGTTATAGTAAATAAAACAATTTAAAAGGTTAAAAAAAAATGATATTTTGACAATTCATCAACGATTTTAAAAAATCATTTAACCTACTAATTTCAGTGAATTCAAATTCATTTAGATTAAAACCAAAAAAAGTTTTTTTATTACAAGTAAAAAATTAAATTTGCTCCTAATGAATTTTATTTACAATTAAAACTTATAAAAAAATTATTTAAAACATTTAAAAATTAAGAAAAAATGGCAAACGTTAAAAAAGAAAGTGGTTCAAAAGCTGGAGGAATGATTTCAGCACTTATTATTGTTGCATGTATTTTAGTAGGTTGGATGATTTGGAACTTCGTAATGGGAGCATCATCGAATTTTACAGGAGGTGATACCGAAAAGGGTAGCCCACTGAACACTTTAGGAATGGTATATAGAGGAGGATTTATTGTGCCAGTTTTATTAGGAATGTTATTAATGGTAATCGTATTTTCTTTTGAAAGATATCTAGTTATTACTAAAGCTGCAGGAAAAGGGAACCTTGATACTTTTATGAAAAATGTACAAGCTGATATCAAACAAGGGAAAATTGAAGAAGCAATTGGGACTTGTGATAAACAACAAGGTTCTGTTGCCAATGCAATTAGATCGGCACTTGTAAAATATCAAGATGTTAAAAAAGAAGGATTCAATAGTGAAGAAGCGTCTGAAACAATACACAAAGAAATTGAAGAAGTTACCGCACTTGAATTGCCAATGTTAGAAAAAAATATGACAATTATTTCGTCTTTAGTTTCATTAGGAACTCTTGGAGGATTACTAGGAACAGTGTCTGGGATGATTAAAGCGTTTGGTGCTTTGGCTAGTGCTGGAACTCCAGACCAAGCGGCACTTGCAACAGGTATTTCTGAAGCACTTGTAAATACAGCAACAGGGATTTCTACCTCTATATTAGCAATTATTGCTTACAATCTTTTTACTTCAAAAATTGACGATTTGACTTATTCTATTGATGAGGCAGGTACTACAATTGTAAATACCTACAGACACTACAGAGGAAGTTTAAAACAATAATAATTTTTTTGATATTGTAAAAATATCAATTATATATAAAAGATAATGGCTAAAATAAAAATGAAAAAAAAGTCAACATCTACCGATATGACGGCGATGTGTGACGTTGCGTTTCTTTTGCTTACGTTCTTTATTTTGACCGCTACAGCTAAAGTACCAGAAGTATTGCCAGTTGACACACCATCATCTACTGTTCAAACTAAATTACCCGAAACGGATTTAGCAACTTTAACAGTTGGAAAAGGAAAAGTATTTTTTGATTTAAAAGGAAGAGAAATTCGTAAAAGAACCCTCGAACTCATGGCTCAAAAATACCAAGTGGATTTCTCTGAGGAAGACATGACAAAATTTGCATTAATGGAAAGCTTTGGTGTTCCAATTCAAAGTTTAAAGCAAATCCTTGATATGAAAAGTGCCGATAGAACCAAAGCAGGTCAGCCTGGAATACCAAATGATTCTCTGGATAATCAATTAGCAGATTGGGTACAAAATGCTCGTCTTGCTAATATTGAGATAGATAATAAAGAATTGCAAATTGCAATTAAAGGGGATGCAAAGGAAGAATATCCAATCATTAGAAAAGTGATGGATATTTTACAGGAACAAAAAATCAATAGCTTTAGTTTGGTTACTGGTTTAAGAGGTAAAGAAAAATAATTTTAAAAACACACTAAAATGGCTGAATTAAATACCGGCGACGGTGGAGGCAAGAAAGGTAGTGGAAAAGTAAGAAGTAAAAAATTAAATTCTAAAGTAGATTTAACTGCTATGGTGGATTTGGCCTTCTTATTGATTACTTTCTTTATGCTTACCACTACGTTGTCTAAACCACAATCCATGAGTTTGGGGTTGCCAGATAAAGATCCAGAAGATAAAACGCCACCTGTAAAAGTAGATGAGAATAGAACGATGACTATTATGTTGGCCGCAAATAACAAAATAGTTCGTTATGTTGGATTGCTTGCGACTCCTGTTGTTGGCGGTGCTCCAAAAGATTTTACTTATGGAAAAGGCGGAATTCGTGAAGAACTATTGGCTAGAAAAAAACTAGTTTTGGCGTATTCTGCAGCAAAAGGAAAACCAAAAGACGGTATTATTGTAATTATCAAACCAACGAAGAAATCAAATTATCGAAACTTGGTGGATATATTAGATGAAATGGTAATTGCAGGTGTTGAAACCTATGCAATTGTTCCCGAATTTACTCCAGAAGAAGCAAAATTGTTAGAAGGAAAGTAAGAGTAACTCTTAATCCCGATAACCTAATAATTAAAAAACATTATGAAATTAGACTTATTTAAAAGACAATGGATTGATATCGTTTTTGAAGGACGTAACAAAAGTTATGGTGCATATGAATTAAGAGCTACAAATCCTAAAACAACTTTAAGAGCTATGATAATAGGTGCTGTTGTTTTTACTTTGGCAGTTAGCGCTCCATTAATCTATGATTTACTTCCCGATTCATCAGATGCTGATGCCAACAGAGATATTAAAATAACAACGGTGAAATTACCACCAAAAGAAAAACCAAAAGAAAATTTACCACCACCACCACCACCACCACCAAAAGTGGATCAGGTAAAGTTTGTAAAACCGGTGGTTGCAAAAGCGGATGAAGTTACAGAAGACCCTCCAAAAATCGAAGAAATTAAAGATAAAAAAATTGGATCAGAAACGATTAAAGGAGATCCAGATGCTGAATTAACCGTAGAACCAGTTGGAACAGGTCAAGTTACCGAAGAAGATAATACGATTTACAATTCAGCAGGGATAGAATTAAAACCTGATTTTCCAGGAGGAATTGATAGATTTTACAAATTTATCAGTAAAAATTTTACAGCGCCAGAAGATTGTGGTGGTGGAAAAATGTTTATGAGTTTCGTAGTGGAAAAAGATGGTTCGCTAACGGATCTAAAATTTATGAGAGAGCCTTGTTCAGGAGCTGGAAAAGAAGGTGTAAGAGTATTAAAATCTTGCCCTAAATGGAATCCAGGAGAACAGAATGGAAGAAAGGTTAGGGTTTTGTATTCCTTGCCAATTAATATTCAATCAGCGGAATAATGCTTAAAGGATTTATAGATAATATCCAGGAGAAATCGCTTAAAGAGCGGTTTCTTCTCGTTATAGGAATGCTGTTTTTTTTAATCTATTTTATTTTAGGGTTAATCATTATTTTTTGGAAAGATCTTCCTATATCGATGTCTTATAATTTTAGACTCGCTTTTGGCGTTATACTTATAGTGTATTCCTTTTTGCGGTTTATCCGTTTTTTTAATAAAGAAGAAAATAGTCATGAATAAATTGGTTAAAACAATAATTGGGCTTCTATTAATAGCATTGCTATTTGTGTTTTCCTGTCAAAAGAAAAACGAAAATGAAGAAACCATATTGAAAGGAAATGCAACAATATATGTTGACGAATCCCTTGTGCCTGTTGTTGAAGATGAAGTTGCGGTATTTGAAAATCAATATCAAGCAAAATTTCATTTGGTTAATAAATCTCAAACAGAAGTTTTAAATGACCTTTTAAATGGCAAAGCTAAAATCGCCATAGTAACAAGAGAACTCTCTGCTGATGAATTGAAAGTTTTTGAAAATAAAAAAATTAAACCTAGAATAACACCATTTGCAACGGACGCCATTTCTTTTATAAGAAATAAAAGATCCAATGATACTTTAATTGCCCTTCAAGACGTTATCGATTTTATGCAAGGGAAAGAAGTGAAAACAATAAAAGGACTCGTTTTTGATAATCCAAATTCAAGTACGATGAGTTATTTAACAAAGATTTCAGGAATAAAAGCAACTTCTCAGAAAAACATCTTTTCTTTCAAAACAAATAATGAAGTTATAAAATATGTCGCTGAAAATGATGGAATGATTGGGGTTGTTGGGATTAATTGGCTTTTTCAGCCTAAATTAATCATGCAAGAAACAGTTGATAAAGTTAATTTACTAAGTGTAAAGAATTTGAAATCCAATGAGTACATCTATCCAAGCCAAGACAACCTCGCCGCTGGCAAATATCCTTTGGCACGTGATTTGTATATCGTGAATTGTCAAGGTTATTCAGGGTTAGGAATGGGATTTGCTTCCTTTCTTGCTGGAGAAAGAGGACAAAGAATAATATTAAAATCAGGATTAGTTCCCATTCGGTTTCCAACTAGAAAAATAATTGCTAGAAAAGAAATTATAAAAGAAATAAAATAAAAAATACAAGATGAACAAGTTTAAGATTTTCGGTTTTGTTTTAGTAGCAACTACATTTGTAGCTAAAGCACAAGATTTAGAAACCGCAAAAAAAGCAATCGATGCAGAGCAATTTGAGAAAGCAAAATCAATGCTAAAATCAGTTATTGCAGCTAAACCTTCAAACGGAAAAGCATCTTTTCTTTTAGGTACTATTTACTTAAAACAAAATGTAGTTGACTCGGCTAAAATTTATTTTGATAAAGGACTCGCTGCAAGCGATGGTTCTAAATTTAATACAATTGGTCTTGCCCAAATTGATTTGGACAACAAAAATGTAACGTTAGCTCAAGCTAAGTTAACCTCTATTACAACAGGTTTAAAGAAAAAAGATGTCGAAGAATATGTCTACGTTGCGAAAGCCTATATGAATTCCGATTATCCTGATTATAAAAGTGCTATTACTCTTTTGTCAAAAGCTGTAGCAGCCAATCCAACAGATGCGCAACTACAGTTAACTTTAGGAGATGCCTATTATGGAGAAAAAATGCAAAATGAAGCTTATGCAGCATATAGAAATGCCTATCAAGCAGATAGTTCCTTAATTAGAGCAAAAATGCAATTGGGTGTTTTATTGAAAGGAGCAAAAGCATATACCGAAGCTGTAAAAGCATTAAATGAAGTTATTGCTATTAACCCAAATTATGGTCCTGTTTTTAGAGAATTAGCAGAGACCTACTATTTATGGGGGAAAAATGAGCCAAGAACATATATAGAAAACATTCAAAAAGCATTAAGCTTTTATGAAAAATATATGAGTTTGACGGATTATTCATTGTCATCAAGGATGCGACATGCTGACTTTTTAATCATCGCAAAAGATTATAAAGCACTGGAAGTTGAAGCGAACAAAATGAAAGAATTGGATAATGTAAACCCTAGAATTTTACGTTATCTTGGGTATTCTGCCTTTGAAAACGGGAACGTGGATGTAGCTTTAAAGTCTTTAAATGATTTTATTTCTAATCCTTCTAGTAAAGTTATTGCTCGTGATTATGCCTATTATGGTCAAGCCAAAATAAAAAAAGGAACAGGTGCCGATGGGAAAACAGTAGATCCAGTAGTATTGGCTGAAGCTATTGCCGACATTAAAAAAGCAATTGAAATAGAACCTTTAATGGCAAATGAACTAAACGAATTAGGGAAAAAATATTTTTCTCAAAAAATGTTTAGTGTGTCAAGTCCAATTTTTGAATTGGCGATAGCCAATCCAAACTCAACGAATTTCATTGAAGACAATGTGTATTATGGATTGTCCGTTTTTACTGAAAATAAGGCAAAAGATGCTACAACGATGGATAAAGTAGCTCTTGCAAAAGCAGATGCGGCTATGGATACTGTTATTGCGGCTACACCAAATTATCAAGAAGCTTATTTATACAAAGCAAGAATAAATAATTCTTTAGAAAAGGATGATGTTATGGCAGCAACATATCAAAAGTATTTAGATGTTGTAACTGCAAAAGGACCTGAAGAACTTGCTAAAAATAAAACAAAAGTTATGGAATCCTTCAACAATATGGCTTCCTTTTATGCCAACAATGACATTCCAAAAGCAAAAGAATTGTTGAACAAAACTTTGGAACTTGACCCGGCAAATCCATATGCTTTGAATGCGTTGAAAATTTTAAAATAATTTTAATAAGATAAATTAGGAAAACCGTCTCGTTTTAAACAAGACGGTTTTTTTATTTGATTATCTTTGCCCACTAGAATAGTAGAAATGTTATCAAAAGAAAATCAATTAGCTGTCGATAAAGGAGAAATGCTTCCGCTGATGGAGGAGTTCTATACCATTCAGGGGGAGGGATTTCATACCGGAACTGCAGCTTATTTTATTAGAATTGGTGGTTGCGATGTAGGTTGCCATTGGTGTGATGTGAAAGAAAGTTGGAATGCCGAATTGCATCCGCCAACAAGTACAGATGTTATCGTAGAAAACGCAAGTAAATATGCAGATACAGTTGTGGTGACAGGAGGAGAGCCGTTAACATGGGACATGACTTTGCTCACACAAAAACTGAAAGATAAAAATTTAAAAGTGCATATCGAAACTTCAGGTGCCTATCCGGTAACGGGAACTTGGGATTGGTTTTGCTTATCTCCAAAAAAAAATAAATTACCGGTTTTGGATGCCTATGCCATTGCAAATGAATTGAAAGTCATTATTTATAACAAACATGATTTTATTTTTGCAGAAGAACAAGCGTCAAAAGTCAATAACAATGCGATACTTTTTCTCCAACCCGAGTGGAGTAAAAAAGAAGAAATGACACCACTAATTGTTGACTATGTAATGAACAATCCAAAATGGAGAGTTTCTTTGCAAACACATAAATACTTGAATATTCCTTAAGCTTTTCTTACATTTACGAAATATCAATTTAACCAAAAAAAATGAAAAAATTTATTGTAACATTCACATTATTACTTGTAGCACAAGTAGGATTTTCTCAAGATGACGCTTTTAAAAAAGACGTTTTGAAAGTAATTGAAATGAGCGGGGCTGCCAACCAAATGAAATCCGCAAAAGACCAAATAATACAAATGGTTCCAAAAGAAAAACAAGCAGCATTTATTCTTGAATTTGACGCAACTATGCCCGCTTTGTATGATAAAATGGCTGTAATTTATATGGGAATCTATACCAAAGATGACATTAAAGCGATGTTGGCTTTTTATGAAAGCCCGATTGGAAAAAAAATTAATGAAAAAGCGGGAGAGATAATGGAAAAATCACAAGCCGTAGGAAAAGAATGGGGAGAAGAATTGCAAGGAATGATGATGAAATATATGCAATAAAAACATGAAAAACCTACTATTTTTACTATTTGCTTTTCTTGCAATTCAAATAACTTCAGCACAAGAAAAAATTCTTCCCCAAGAAAAATCCATAGATGATAATTTAATTTATAATACAGCCGGAATTGAAGTAAAACCCGAATATCCGGGAGGGATGGAAGCTTTTTACAAACACATTTCAAAAAACTACAGTCCTCCAACCGATAAAGCATTTAAAGGAGGAAAGATATTTATAACTTTTGTTATTGAAAAAGACGGAAGTATGACTGAGATGAAAGTGGTTCGAGACCGAGGTTTTGGAACAGGAGAAGAAGCAATCAGGGTTTTAAAGTTGTGTGAAAAATGGTTGCCTGCCGAACAAAACGGTAAGAAAGTAAGGGTGCTCTATTCATTACCTATTTCATTATCTTCAAATTAACAATAATCCCAAATGGTTTCCATTTGGGATTATTTATTTTAATAAAGTCTCGCCAAATAATCAAAATGTTCTCCTTCTAAAATGAGTTCGCATTGCAATCCATTGTTGTTAGCGGCATTTTGTAGTGTGTTATAATCCAAATACAACCAAGGAAAAGCCATTTCAGTTTGGTTTTTATAGGAAATGGTAAAAGTTAATTCGCCATAATAGCCATTGCTTGGGATAGATTTGCTTCCGTCTTCCTCTTCATCAAACATATAAATAATATCGGAACTGTCTATGAGAATTTGTCCGTTTGGGTGTAATAGACTTTTTAATTTTTGAAGAAACTGAGGCGTTTTTTTTAACGTTCCAAAAATTCCAGTCCCGTTCATTAGCAACAGAATAGTGTCAAATTTTTCATTGTCTACTTCTAATATGTTTTTGATTTTAACATTTTTCAATCCACGAAGTTGACACGCTTTGATGGCGTTTTCTGAGATGTCGATGGCAGTAACGTCAAATCCTTTTTGCTGCAAATACAAACTATGACTTCCAGCGCCGCAACCCACATCGAGAACTTTTCCTTTGGATAGCTGCAATGCTTTTTGTTCGATTTTTGGCATTTCATCAATATTTCGAAATAAATAAGCAACAGGCATTTCATCCGCTTCAGAAATATTGGTTTCGGTAATTAAGTCCTCAGGTGAATTATTCGTTTGAAAATCGTGTATGGCTTTTCCGAAAAGATCTTTCATATTGGGTTATTCGTTAATTTGGTAATTCGTTTATTTGTTGGGTTGATTTTAGTAATTTTGTGTTGATTTTTCGAATAACCGAATAACCAAATCCACAAATGATAAAACCTTCCTTAAACGAACTCGAAAAACTAGCCAAAGATACACATATCGAAAACAAAAAGTATTTCGATAAGTTGAAAAAAAAGACGCCCAAGAATTTGGATTATATCATGCAGGATTTACATGATGCCGAGTTTAAGAAAACAGATTGTTTGGGTTGTGGTAACTGTTGTAAAACTACAGGTCCGCTTTTTACTTTGGCGGATATTGAGCGAATTTCAAAACATTTGCGTCAAAAACCACAACAGTTTATCGAACAAAATTTACGTGTGGATGAAGACCAAGATTATGTATTGAAAAGTGTTCCCTGTACTTTTCTAGATGCTGAAAATTACTGTATGATTTATGAGGTGCGCCCAAAGGCGTGTCGCGAATTCCCTCATACCGATAGAAAAAAATTTCAACAAATTACCGATTTAACTTTACAAAATGTGGCAATTTGTCCTGCGGCTTTTAATATTGTGGAGGCAATGAAGAAGAAATTGCCACTTTAATAAATCAAATACTTTCTCCTCATTTCCTTAAAATCAGCCAATCCCTTTTCCCACGATTTTCTGATTTCACTTTCCAAAGTTCCAGTTTCAATTTGTTGTTGTAGTTTTTTAGTTCCTGCTAGTTTTGTAAAGAAAGGGTTAAAGAATTTCGATTTATCAAATGTCTCATTATATGCCTTGATTAACCATTTTAGTTCCAGTTTTGTTACTTTAGGAATCGTTGTTAAATCTTCACCATAACATAATTGGTCTTTGTTCATGGGATCTTTCGAACCAAAATTAGAAATAGGAGTAAAGCTAAAATTACTTTTCGGCAAAAAAGGCGAGCCATAAATTTGAAATTGTTTTTCAGTACCACGGCCCGAACTTACATTTGTTCCTTCAAATAAACACAAACTTGCATATAAATTGATGGCTTGGTCATTTGGTAAATTGGGCGATGGTTTTACAGGTAAACTATATGCCATATTTCGATTGTAATTCAAACATGGAATCACTATAAGGTTACATTGAATGCCGTCTTTTAGCCATTTTTCACCGTTAATCATTTTGGCATATTCGCCAATTGTCATGCCATGTAACAACGGAATTGGATGCATTCCCACAAAACTAGTGTATTCTTTTTCTAAAATTGGTCCGTCAACAATAGCTCCATTTGGATTGGGTCTGTCCAAAACAATTAATTGAATATTATTTTCGGCACAAGCTTCCATGACATAATGCAACGAAGAGATATAGGTATAAAATCGCGCGCCAACATCTTGTAAATCGAAAATTAAAATTTCAATTCCCTCCAATTGTTCAGGTTTTGGTTTTTTGTTGTCGCCATATAAGGATATAATGGGCAAACCAGTTTTAGTGTCTTTTCCATCTACAACATGTTCGCCTGCATCTGCGGTGCCTCGAAAACCGTGCTCGGGGGCGAATATTTTTTGCAAAAGAACTTTTTCTTCCAGCAGAAAATCCACAATATGGGTTTTGTCTGAAACTATTCCAGTTTGGTTCGTTACAATCCCGACTTTTTTGTTTTTTAATATAGGTAGATAAGCTTGTATGTTTTCATCGCCTGTTTTTATTTCAGAGGTTGGGTTTTCTGTCGCAACTTCTTTTTTCTTGTCTTTTGTCTCCTGCTTCTTAAAAGAACTCCCACAAGAAACCATTAGCAGAAACGAGAATAAAACTGTATTTTTGAACACCGAATTTGAAATCATATCTCTTGAATTTAGAATATTTTATAGCAAAACGACTCATTACTGCTAAAGACCATAAAAGTAGTATTTCTGCACCGATAATAAAAATTGCTATCACCGCCATTGCATTAGGAATTATTATGATGATAGTTTCTGTAGCAACAGGAATTGGCTTGCAACAAAAAATCCGTCAAAAAGTTGCCGCTTTCAATGGGCATATTATTATTTCTAGCTATAATGATAACCAATCGGATGTCAGTACAAAACCCGTTTCCATTCATCAAAATTTCTATCCAAGATTCAAAAATGTAGACGGGATTAAACATATTCAAGCGGTCGCCAGTAAAGCGGGAATGATTAGAACCGAAACTGCTTTTGAAGGGATTATTTTTAAAGGAGTAGGCAAAGATTATCAATGGGATAATTTAAAAGAATATTTAATTAAAGGACGATTGCCTATAGTAAATCAAGGTTTAAATCCTGAAATTATCATCTCCGAATTTTTAGCGAACCGACTAAATCTCAAATTGGGTGACAGTTTCAATACTTTTTTTATGAAAGAAGAAAGCAATCATCTCCCCAACCTTCGCCGATTTAGTATTGTGGGGATTTACAATTCAGGATTTCAAGAGTTTGATGCTAGTTATATTATTGGAGATATTCGACACATCCAAAAAATAAACAAATGGGGAAATGATGAAGTAGGCTCATTTGAAGTTTTTCTGGATGATTTCGATAAAATAGAAGAGAAAGGGCAGGATGTTTATCAAGAAACATCCTCCACGCTTGATTCCCAAACCATTGTAGAGAAATACAGTTATATTTTCGAATGGCTACATCTTTTCGATTTTAATATTATTGTAATTTTAGTTATCATGATTATCGTTTCAACAATCAATATGGTTGTTGCGCTTTTGGTGCTAATACTGGAGAGAACACAAATGATAGGAATCCTAAAGTCATTGGGGTCCAACAACTGGTCCATCCGAAAAATATTTCTCTATAATGCCTTCTACCTTATTGTTAGAGGATTGTTTTGGGGAAATTTAATAGGGATTGGCATGCTTCTTATCCAACAACAATTCGGAATTATCAAACTTAATCCCGAAAGTTATTATGTAAACGAAGCGCCAGTTTATATCAATATAGGCTATATTTTGGCATTAAACATCGGGACAATTTTAGTTTGCCTACTCGTTTTGTTAATCCCATCTTATATGATTACCAAAATCTCTCCCTCCAAATCCATCCGGTTTGATTAATTAGGAGCACAAGTTTTGTCATTATCATTATCTGTGTTCCCGCTTTCCGTTTCAATCCACGCCAAAAAAGCGTTGGATTTCCACTTCAAATGCGAAGCATTCACTGAACTCCGCTAAAAAATAAACACTTTAGTGA
>CAIMMM010000075.1 GCA_903842575.1 uncultured Bacteroidota bacterium
CTCCCAATTAATTTATAATTTCATTACACTTCTAATAATAAAAAGGTGTAGTTTTGCACTCCAATTTTAATGCTATGAGAACTAAATCTTTAAAGAAAAATAAAATAAACGTCATTACACTTGGATGTTCCAAAAACACCTATGATAGTGAAGTTTTAATGGGACAACTTAAAGCCAGTGGAAAAGATGTTGTTCATGAGGAAGAAGGAAATATAGTTGTTATTAACACCTGTGGATTTATCAATAATGCCAAAGCAGAATCGATAAATACGATATTAGAATATGTAGATAAAAAAGAACAAGGCATTATTGACAAAGTCTTTGTTACTGGATGTTTATCCGAAAGATACAGACCCGATTTAGAAAAAGAAATTCCCAACGTAGACCAATATTTTGGCACAACAGAATTGCCACAATTACTCAAAGCACTTGGTGCAGATTATAAACACGAACTATTAGGTGAACGATTAACAACTACACCAAAAAATTATGCTTATTTAAAAATTGCAGAAGGTTGTGACAGACCATGTAGCTTCTGTGCCATACCAATTATGCGTGGCATACACGTTTCTCAAACCATTGAAAAATTGGTTAAAGAAACAGAAGTATTGGCTAAAAACGGGGTAAAAGAATTGATTTTAATTGCACAAGATTTGACCTATTACGGTTTGGATATCTACAAAAAAAGAAACCTCGCCGAGTTACTTGAAAATTTAGTAAAAGTGGAAGGTATAGAATGGATTCGATTGCATTATGCGTTTCCTACTGGTTTCCCAATGGATGTTTTGGAGTTAATGAAAAGCGAGCCCAAAATTTGCAATTATATTGATATTCCTTTACAACATATTTCCGACAGCATCTTAAAATCGATGCGTCGTGGAACTACAAAAGAAAAAACTACAAAATTATTAAAAGAATTTAGAGAAGCAGTTCCAGGTATGACTATTAGAACTACTTTAATTGTTGGTTATCCCGGTGAAACGCAAGAAGATTTTGAAATCATGAGAGATTGGGTTCAAGAAATGAAATTTGAACGATTGGGTTGTTTTACCTATTCGCATGAAGAAAATACACATGCCTATTTGCTTGACGATAATGTTCCCGAAGAAGTTAAACAAGCACGTGCTGCAGAAATAATGGATTTACAATCGCAGATTTCTTGGGATTTAAATCAAGAAAAAATAGGACAAAATTTCAAATGTATCATCGACAGAAAAGAAGGCCAATATTTCGTTGGTAGAACAGAATTCGATAGCCCCGATGTAGATAATGAAGTTTTGATTGATGCCTCTAAATTCTATGTTAAAACAGGTGAATTTGTTAATGTAAAAATTATAGACGCCACTGAATTTGACCTATACGGTGAGCCAGTATAAAATATTATAATTCAAAATTAGTAAGGTTTCATCGCTTCAAAAGAACCATTAGTAATATGGACACTAGTTCCATTGTAATCAGACAATCTGCCACTAAAAGTTTCTTTAACCTTTCCCAACACACCATTTTGTATGTTATAATTTGTAATTTAAATTAATCAAGTAGTCCTAATTTATAGAGGTATTATACAAAACAAGAGATGCTTTTTCGTCTTGATTATTAGTTAGTTTTATTCAATTCTGATAGAAAATCATATTATAATTTTGGAAATTATAAATAAATGTTTTGCAATATATTTTGTTCTTTTTTAGTAATATTACATTGAAAACTTTAACCATGCTGAATTGATATTGGTATAATAATGAAAACAAAAAAATTAAACATAATAATTGTACTTGGATTAATTGCCACCATAGGGATATTAATAGCGCAATTACTTTGGACAAAAGAAGCTTTTAACCTAGAAGAAAAAAAGTTTTCTCAAAGAACACACATTGCTTTACTTGAAGTTGTAAAAAAACTATATGAAGGAACTACTAGTGAACTTCCCGCCGAAAATCCCATCAAAAAAGTAGCCAATGACTATTATATTGTTAATGTAGACAATGATTTCCAGCCAGATGTATTAGAATATTATTTAAAAACCGAATTTGCTAAATTTAATATAACAACTGATTTTGAATATGCAATGTACAATTGCCAAAGTGACGAAATGGTATATGGAAACTATATCTCTTTTAGCGATAAATCTCCTGGTAAAAAATCCATTTTTTTCCCAAAACACAAAAACTTGGTTTATTATTTCGCCATTCGATTTCCTAATGAAACAACGTTCTTATTCAGTTCGCTTCGTTTTTGGTTTATCCTTTCTTTTGCATTAATCATCATTTTATTAATTTATGTATATTCCATCTATACCATTATCCAACAAAAAAAATACTCCGAACTCCAACGTGATTTTATTAATAATATGACACACGAATTCAAAACACCTTTATCTTCTATTCTACTTGCCTCTAGTTATTTAAACAAACATGAAGTAATTCAAAAAGATGAAAGACTTGAAAAATACACTGAAATCATCATTAATCAAAGTAAAAAACTCAATAGTCATATTGAACAAATTTTGAATATTGCCAAGTCGGATAATGCGCCTATGATTATGAATAAAACTAGAATTGCTATTGTTCCTATTCTGAATGACGTTATTGAAAACATGCAACTAAAACATCCTGATTTATCTGTTAAAATCAATATTGACAAGGATTTTACAATTATGGCCGATGAGTTTCATTTTACAAACATCATCTATAATTTATTTGATAATTCCATCAAATATTGTGAAAACAATACAGCTATAGTCATTAATGCCACGGAAGATGCGAATCAAATAAAGCTTGATTTCATAGATAATGGAATTGGAATTTCTAATAAAAATTTAAATTTTATTTTTGATAAATTTTATCGAATTCCAAGTACAAAAAATAACGGAATTAATGGCTTTGGCTTAGGATTATACTATGTGAAAAAGATTTGCACACAACACAATTGGAAAATTTCCGCAACAAATAATGCAGATAATGGAATTACAATTTCTCTTATAATTCCTAAATAAAAAAATAATCATTATGACAAAATATAAAATTTTATATGCTGAAGATGATGAAACTCTTGCGTTTCTAATCAAAGATAACCTAGAGCAAAACTATGAGGTTTCCCATTGCAATGATGGAGAAATGGCTTTAGAATTATTTAAAACCAATCACTATGATATTTGTATATTTGATATTATGATGCCCAAAAAGGATGGGTTTGAGCTCGCAGAAGCCATTAGAAAACTAGATACCAATATCCCAATTATTTTTCTTTCGGCAAAAACATTAAAAGAAGATCGCATAAAAGGCCTTAGACTAGGCGCCGATGATTATTTAGTAAAACCCTTTAGTATAGAAGAATTACTGCTTAAAATTGAAATCTTTTTAAAACGTTCTCATAAACAAATTATTGTAACCAAAAACAATTACACCCTCGGTCAATATCAATTTGATCCTAACAATTATCTTGTTTTTAACGAGACCGAAAAAATAAGCTTAACCCAACGCGAATCAGAGCTTCTAAAACTCTTTTTAGATAATAAAAATGTAGTGATGAAGCGAGAAGAAATCTTAAAAAAACTTTGGGGTAGTGATGATTATTTTCTAGGGAGAAGCTTAGATGTTTTTATTTCACGTTTACGTAAAATTTTAGCCAAAGAAAATGGAATTACTATTGAAAATCTTCATGGAATAGGGTTTAAGTTTAGTATAACAGACAAATAACACTCTTTAAATATTCTATAATGGAATATTTCCATGCTTCCTTTTTGGTAAGTTAACTTCTTTGTTTTCTAACATACTAAACGCTTTTAACAATTTTCTGCGAGTATCATGTGGTAAAATCACCTCATCTATAAATCCACGTTGTGCAGCAGTGTAGGGATTAGCAAATAATTCAGCATATTCCGCTTCTTTTTCCAATAATTTGGCAGCGGGATCAGCCGCTTCATTTATCTCTTTTTTGAAAATAATTTCAGAAGCCCCTTTGGCTCCCATTACAGCAATTTCAGCTGTTGGCCAAGCAAAATTCATATCGGCACCAATATGTTTGGAATTCATCACATCATACGCTCCACCATAAGCTTTCCGAGTAATTACTGTAACTCTAGGTACTGTAGCTTCACTAAAAGCATACAATAATTTGGCTCCGTGAACTATAATTCCATTCCACTCTTGATCGGTACCTGGGAGAAATCCAGGCACGTCTTCCAAAACCAATAAAGGAATATTGAAACAATCACAAAAACGCACAAATCGGGCACCTTTAATCGAACTTTTCACATCCAAACAACCTGCTAAAAATTTAGGGTTATTGGCAACAATTCCAATACTTCTTCCTCCCAAACGAGCAAAACCGACAACGAGATTCTCGGCAAAATCTTTATGTATTTCAAAGAAACTATCCTCATCAATAATACCGTGAATCACTTCATGCATATCATAAGGTTTATTCGCATTATCAGGAACAATGGTGTCTAATTTTTCACGGACTTCATCTCCTAATTCAAAAGGCAATTTTGGTGTTTTTTCTCTGTTATTCTGTGGAAAATAACTTAGTAATTTTTTAATATCCTCCAAACATTCCACACCATTGGGTGAAGTAATATGTGCCACTCCCGATTTTGTAGAATGCGTACTGGCCCCACCTAAGGCTTCCGAAGTTACTTCTTCATTAGTTACGGTTTTAACCACATTCGGGCCAGTAACAAACATATAACTATTTCCTTCAACCATCATCGTAAAGTCGGTCATCGCTGGAGAATAAACAGCACCACCGGCACATGGCCCCATAATAGCGGAAATCTGAGGAATCACCCCACTCGATTGTACATTTCTATAAAATATATCAGCATAACCCCCAAGTGAACGCACACCTTCTTGAATTCTGGCTCCACCCGAATCGTTAAGTCCAATCATCGGCGCGCCACTTCGCAACGCCATATCCATTACTTTGCATATTTTTTCAGCATGTGTTTCGGATAAGGCTCCACCAAAAACAGTAAAATCCTGTGCAAATACATAGACTACTCTTCCATTAATGGTTCCATAACCAGTGATAACTCCATCACCATAATAGATTTCTTTTTCCATTCCAAAATCGGTGGTGCGATGGGTCACTAACATCCCGATTTCTTCAAAGGATCCTTCATCCATTAAATAATTCACACGCTCACGGGCAGTAAGTTTCTTATTGGCATGTTGTTTTGCAATTCTTTTTTCACCACCGCCTAATTTGGCAAGGGCAATTTTATCGTTTAGTATTTGTATTTTGTCTTTCATATTTTTTATTTTTAGAAGAAAGCACCAAGACCGCTTCGCTGTAAGAAGAAAGACTCCAGCATCTTACCTTCTTGCTTGTTTCTTGCTTCTTTTCTCTTAATTAATTGGCAAACGCAATATTGTTTTATCTTCAACATATTGTTTTAAAGCAATAAGAGCCGAAATTTTAGCTTCAATTTCCAAAGTAACTTTTAATTTTTCGGCATCGTAATACGCTTTAACAAAACCTGTGTCAAAATCACCCGAGCGAAATGCTTCATGTTCCATTACAAATTTTCCAAAAGGCAATGTTGTAGCAACTCCTTCAACATGATAATTGTCGATGGCCGTAATCATTAAAGCAATGGCTTCATCACGAGTTTTACCATAAGTGACTAATTTTGATAACATTGGGTCATAATAAATAGGCACATCCATGCCTTCTTCGATTCCGTTATCAACACGAATTCCTTCGCCTTCAGGAAGTTTATAGGTACTTAAAAAACCAACATTCGGCAAGAAATCATTCAAGGAGTCCTCAGCATATACACGAAGTTCCATAGCGTGACCTTTTATCTTCAAATCTTCTTGTTTAATTGTCAACGCTTCACCGCGTGCCACTCGAATTTGTAATTCCACTAAGTCTAAACCGGATATCATTTCTGTAACTGGATGTTCCACTTGCAAACGCGTATTCATTTCTAAGAAATAAAAATTGTGTTTGTCGTCCATTAAAAATTCAACTGTTCCAGCTCCCAGATAATCACAAGCTCGCGCCACTTTTACAGCTGCCTCTCCCATTTCTTTGCGTTTTTCTGGAGTTAAAATACACGACGGTGCTTCTTCTACTACTTTCTGATGACGGCGTTGAATGCTGCATTCTCTTTCAAAAACGTACAATACATTACCGTGGCTGTCTGCCATGATTTGAATTTCAATGTGGCGCGGTTTAGTAACATATTTTTCAATAAAAACAGAACCATCTCCAAAAGCAGATGTTGCTTCACTTATGGCTCTATCCATTTGAGAAACAAAATCCTCCTCCTTTTCTACAATTCGCATTCCTTTTCCACCTCCGCCAGCAGAGGCTTTAATTAAAATTGGGAAACCAACTTCATTGGCTGATTTTTTGGCCTCTTCAATATCTATAATGGCATGGTCAACTCCTGGAACCATGGGAATGTTATATTTCATAACCGCTTCTTTAGCAGCCAATTTACTTCCCATCATTTCAATTGCTTTGGATTTTGGCCCAATAAAAATGATGTTGTTGTTTTCACATGCTTCTGCAAAAACCGAATTTTCACTTAAGAATCCATAACCCGGATGAATCGCATCTACATTCAATGATTTGGCAACTTCTATAATTTTATCACCACGCAAATAGGATTGGCTTGAGGGTGCTTCACCAATACAAACGGCTTCGTCAGCATATTTTACGTGAAGTGCATTTCTATCGGCAGTAGAAAAAACAGCTACTGTTTTAATGCCCATTTTTTTAGCGGTTTTCATTACTCGAATGGCAATTTCTCCGCGATTAGCAACTAATATTTTTTTTATGACTTTCATTTTACTCGAATTCAATTAATAAATGGCCTTTGTCAACAGCATTCCCAATGTTAACGGCAATAAATTTAATCACGCCATCGCGTGGGGAAAGGAAACTGTTTTCCATTTTCATGGCTTCTAGAATTAACAGCGGATCATTTTCTTTTACTTCCTGCCCAACTACCACACTTATTTCAAGAATTAATCCCGGCATAGGTGCTTTGATGGCATTGATCACTTTATTTTTTCCACGTTCAATCCCCAAGCTTTCAATCAAGGTATCGAGTTCGTCCGCAATACTAACTTCGTAAGTATTATTGTTGATTTTTATAGTGTATTTTTTGGAAAGGAAATCAGCAGCAATTATTTCTGCTTTGAAGGGCTTGCCTTCTTTTAGGACATGGAATTTATTTTGGCCTATACTGATAGCATCTAAATTTTTAAGATCGTTTTCAGTCAATTCAAATTGGTTCGAATTATTTACTGAAAGCTTATAAGAATTACTCATAAAGTAGCATTTTAATTGAAAGTAAATTTAGGAAAAGAAAATGTTTTTATAACTGATAATTATCAGAAAATTAGAAATAGTATTAGATAACTAATAATCCAAATTGTCTTAAAGTCGCAATAGGCTTAGAATACCAAAACAATTCAAAATCATTAAAATTAGTTTCAAAACTGTCTTTGAGTTGACCAAAAGTATGGATTTTTGCATTATATACGGATGCTAATTCTAAAATTAAAATCAACCATTCAGCTTTATCCTTTTCTAAAGATATTTCAAAAGTTTTCGTTTTATCATGAAAAGTTAATGTCATCATTTCCCAAGAGTTCCCTTTTTTTGATTTGGTAAAACTTTCAGCAATTGGAGTCCCTCCTAGCCAAACAATTTTTGCAGAAGGTTTTGTATTAAAACTTACTTCTTTTACCAATGCAACATTTATAAAGTCGGGAGAAATTGAAGTTTGTGGAGTTTTGAAATCGAACCATTCTTCCAATTCGTATTCAAAACAAATTCCATGCATATAATTAAACAAAGATTTTTTTAATCCAAAACTAAATTGATCATGATCAATTCCTGTTATGTCTTTGAATTGAATATCGTTATTGGCAAAAGTGATTGAATTTTGTTCTGGAATTATGCCAAATTCTTCAGGAAACATTCCAACGGGAGAATGGGCTGTCATGGCAAATTGATGCCAAAATCCACTTTGTAAAACTCCAGCTTCAAATAATTGACGCACCATTTCCAAACTATCAATTGTTTCTTGAACCGTTTGCGTGGGATAACCATACATCAAATAGGCATGGACCATGATGCCACTTTCAGTAAAATTTCTGGTTACTTGCGCTACTTGCTCAACAGTAACTCCTTTTTGTATCAAGGCTAATAATCTATCCGAAGCCACTTCCAATCCACCCGAAACGGCAATACAACCTGATTCTTTTAATAAAACACACAAGTCTAGAGTGAAGCTTTTCTCAAAACGAATATTGGTCCACCAACTAACGGTGATTTTTCGCTTGATAATTTCCAAAGCCACTTCGCGCATCAACGCAGGCGGTGCTGCTTCATCCACAAAATGAAACCCATTTTCGCCCGTTTGCAGGATCAATTCCTCCATTCTATCAACCAGAAGTTTGGCCGTGACAGGTTCGTAAAGTTTTATATAATCCAAAGAAATATCGCAAAATGTACATTTCCCCCAGTAACATCCGTGCGCCATGGTGAGTTTGTTCCAACGCCCATCGCTCCAAAGGCTGTGCATGGGATTAGCAATTTCAATTACCGAAATATACTTGTCCAAATGCAAATCGGAGTAATCTGGAGTGCCCACTTGGCTTTGCTTATAATCGGATTTGGTGGAATTGTTTTGGTAAACAACTTTTTCTTTTTCCAAAAGAAAGGTTCTTTTAAATTCATTAGAGGAGAAATCGCTATCATCGGAATGACAAACTGCTGAATGTAGTAATTCCACTGGAAGTTCGCCATCATCTAAAGTAATATAATCGAAGAATTCGAAAACTCTTGGATCTTTTAGTTCTCGCAATTCGGTATTTGGAAAACCGCCACCCATGGAAATTTTAATTTCCGGAAAATGGTTTTTAATATATTGGGCGCATCGAAAGGCGCTGTATAAATTTCCGGGGAAAGGCACTGAAATTAAAACTAATTTGGGTTGCTGTGCCTTTATTTTTTCATCAAGTATCTTTAGTGAAATAGCATCAATGTAAGTAAGTTCTTTGTGCAAGTGTGCATACATTTCGTCAAAAGAGTTGGCACTTCTTCCCAATCGCTCCGCATACCGACTGAAACCAAAATTATCATCTACACATTCCACAATAAAATCAGATATATCTTCGAGATATAATGTTGCGAAATGCTTTGCTTTATCTTGCAATCCCATAGATCCAAATGCCCATTCCATATCGTCCAATTGCTCAAATCGGGAAGCTTCTGGAAGGAAATTCCCAGAACAAATTTGATGGGCTAAAGTGGGATTATTCCCTTGAAGAAAAGCGATGGTAGCGTCAATGGTTTTGATGTAATCATCTTTAAGCGAAAAGATTCTTAGTGAATTTGCAGTAAAACAATCTTTATTATTCTCAGCAAAACGAAAAAGAGTAGTCAAACCTGGTTTCGAAAACAATTCCAATATCACTTCAATACCTAAATCCATTTGAAAGGCAGAAATATTTTTGGTATTAAGAAACCCCTTAATATATGCCGTTGCCGGATAGGGCGTATTGAGTTGGGTGAAGGGCGGTGTGATTAATAGAATGTCTTTCAAAATAAATGCTTTATGCAAAAGTAAAATTAAAAATTAGGATTTAACGATTAATTGGTAAATGGATTTTGTAAAAGGAAATTTAATTTTGAGTATTTTTACAAAAAATTAAAAAATGCCAACTGACAAAATTAGCTATCAAAAATCGGGATATTTTATCAAACTTATGATAGATTATTTAGATGAAAAATTGGCGTTAAAACAGTTGTATAATAGGTTTCCGAAGTTGGAAAATTTTAAAGCACAAATTGAAGAAAAGGGGAAAAATTTTAATACTAATAACAATTTCAACAGACAAACTTTAGTTACTGAATTAGAAAAACAATATTCAAAAAGTAAGGTTTCACCTTTGACTCAAAGGAATATTCAATCGTTACTAAATCCCAATACCTTTACAATTACCACGGGGCACCAATTAAATTTGTTCACTGGCCCACTGTATTTTTTGTATAAAATTGTTTCTACTATCAATTTATGTAAGCAATTGAAATTGGAATATCCAACCTACAATTTTGTTCCCATTTATTGGATGGCCACCGAAGATCATGATTTTGAAGAGATAAATCATTTTAATTTTAAACATAAAAAAATACAGTGGAATTCAGAAAGTTATGGACCCGTTGGCAGGTTGTCAACGGCTGGCATGGAAGATGTTTTGGACCATTTCGCTAAAGAATTAGGCAATGGTATCAATGCAAATTATTTGAAAGATCTATTTCAAAAATCTTATTTAGAGCATGACAATTTAGCGGATGCAACGCGTTATCTAGCAAATGAATTATTCGGAAAAGAAGGTTTAGTGATTTTGGATGCTGATAATCGCGAGTTAAAAAAACTTTTTATTCCTTATGCAAAAGAAGAGCTTTTACATCAAACTTCTTATCATAACGTTACGGAAACAAATAAGATTTTGGCAGCCTACAATGTTCAAGTAAATCCAAGAGAAATTAATTTATTTTATATTGAAGACACTATGCGGGAACGCATTCTTTTTGAGGATGGAAAGTACAAAATCAACAACACCAAACAAGAATTCTCGGAAGTTGAGATCTTTGATTTATTAGAAAAAAGTCCCGAGAAATTCAGTCCCAACGTTATTTTACGGCCACTGTATGAAGAAGTAATTTTGCCTAATCTGTGTTATATTGGTGGTGGTGCCGAAATTGCCTACTGGCTGGAATTGAAATCCAACTTTGAGAGTAATAATATCACTTTCCCGGTACTTTTACTTAGAAACTCTGCCCTCTTGGCTTCTCAAAAACAAAGTGACAAAGCAGATAAATTAAACTTAATCTGGATTGATTTGTTCACAAGCCAACAAGAATTATTCACCAGAAAAACAAAAGAATATTCCAAACATACAATCGATTTCACAGAACAAAAAGCACATTTAAAGAAGCAATTTGATGCTTTATATAAAATGGCTGAACAAACGGATAAATCATTTCTTGGGTCTGTAAAAGCTCAGGAAATTAAGCAAATTAAAGGATTAGAAAACCTTGAGAAAAGATTACTTAAAGCCGAAAAAAGAGTACATACAGATAAATTGGAACGTATAATCCTTTTACAAAACGAGCTTTTCCCAAATCATGGCTTGCAGGAACGAAAAGCTAATTTTTCGGAGTTTTATTTGGAATTTGGGCACCAATTAATTGATGTGATTCTTGAAAGACTTCAACCTTTAGAACACGAATTTAATATTATAAGTTTATAAATTGGTCTTGGAAATAGCTTAAAAAAGACTTACTTTTGCACCCAAATTATAAAACAAATTAGTATAATGGCAACAAATAGAACATTTACAATGATTAAACCAGATGGTGTTGAAAACGGACACATCGGTGGAATTTTAAACATGATAACAGAAGGTGGTTTCAAAATCGTTTCTTTGAAATTAACACAATTGACTGTTGCAGATGCTCAAGCATTTTATGCAGTTCACGCTGCAAGACCTTTCTACGGAGAATTAGTTGAATTCATGACAAGAGGTCCAATTGTAGCAGCAATTTTAGAAAAAGAAAATGCGGTTGACGCTTTCAGAACATTGATTGGGGCTACCAATCCTGCTGAAGCAGCTGAAGGAACTATCCGAAAAAAATATGCAACTTCAATAGGAGAAAATGCCGTTCACGGTTCTGATTCTGATGAAAATGCAGCTATCGAAAGTGCTTTCCATTTTTCAGGAAGAGAGCAGTTTTAGCATACAGTTGGCAGTCGCAGTTGGCAGTTAACCTATTACTTAAAATATAAAAATCCCATCTCAGTTTGAAATGGGATTTTTATTTGATGTAAACTGCGACTCCATTTATCTCAGAACAATATCCTTGACAACCTCTTTTCGAAGTTCCTCATTAATCATGCTGATAATTTTTTGCTTTCCATAACTCAATTCTTCTCTCAAAACCGCCGAAGTTAAGGAGACATATAAAGTACTGCCTTTCAAAACAACTTCTTTGGTATAACTGTTTACGCCATTCCCCATCAAAGATTTCCATGCTGCTTCCACATCAATTTTATCCATGCCAGATTGGAGTTTATTTTTCTCTATAAACTCTTTTAAAACATCACCGATGGAACTTTCATTACTAAATCTCTTTGCCATTATTTAAATGAAAAGGGTTTGAATTTTTTATAGGCATATTCAATATTTTGCGTATTCTTTAAAACTAATGTTGAGTCGGCTATTTCAATAATTTCTTCTTGCCATTGGTTGTCATTCACAGTATATTCAACAAAAAAAGTATTTTTGTCTTCTTTGATTTTGATGATTTCTTTTATACCATTGGTTAAAAATTTACCGTCAAATTGAGGCATTACTTTTTGGCGGAAGCCTACCCATTTATTGTCAATCTGAGCTTGTTGAAGCTCAAAATAATCTATAGTTTCATTCACTTTATAATCTTTTGTTTCACCCGTTGCCATTTTTACCTGCTGAATTTCCCAATAGCCGTTTAATTTAGTTATATCTTCCTTGGCAACTTTTGGAGTACAAGAAAAGACTAAAAAAACTACGAATCCTAAAACTGTTTTTCTCATATATATATTTTTAAAACACCTACTAAATTGCCTATTTATAAGTAAACAAATTTAAATTTTATATCCATAGAATTACTATTAAATTTAGAATATTATTGAAGCTATTAAACTATTTTATACATTTATCATCTTACAACGAAATCTTATAGAAATGAATAAAAACACTATCCTTTCCCTATTGTTTCTTTTTCTATTTTTGTCTTGTTCAAAAGACAATAATAGCACTTCCCTGGTTTTACCAACAATTGTAACAACACCCATTTCTGAGATTTCTTTTACAACCGCCTTGTGTGGTGGAAACATCACTAATGATGGTGGCGCAACGATTACAGCAAGAGGAATTTGTTGGAGCGCTACTCCAAATCCTACGTTGACAAACAACCATACCATGGATGGAAATGGCACTGGAATGTTTGCTTCGAACCTAACCGGATTATTAGAAAACACCGTTTATTATGTTCGAGCCTATGCAACCAATAGTAAAGGAACTGCCTACGGAAATGAAATAAGTTTTCCGACTTCCGAAACTATGTATTTCCCACCCAATGATGGTAGTACCACTTGGACAACAAAAAGCATTTCGGACTTAGGTTGGAATCAAAGTGCCGTTCAACCGCTCTTAGATTATTTAGAACTGAAACATTCAAAATCTTTTATCATATTAGTTAATGGAAGAATTGTAATGGAAAATTATTTCAATGGACATGCAGCAACAACACTTTGGCAATGGAATAGTGCTGGAAAAACATTGACCTCAACAATAACAGGTATTGCACAACAAGAAGGTTTCATAAATATAAACAATAAAGTTTCTGATTACCTTGGAACGGGTTGGACAAGCGCACCACTTATCAAAGAAAATTTAATTACTTGCAAAAATCTTTTGTCTATGAATTCCGGATTAGATGATACTTTGGGTGATGATGTTTCGCCTTCAAATCTTCAATATATTGCTGATGCAGGGACAAGGTGGGCCTATCATAATGCATATGTGAAATTGCAAGATGTAGTTACTTCTGCAACGGGACAAACATGGAATACCTATTTCAATACCAAGTTAAGAGATAAAATAGGCATGAGTACAACTGGTCTTTGGTATAATGCTACTGGCACAAACTTTGGGTTAAGAATTTATTTTAGCAATACAAGAAGTATGGCTCGTTTTGGCCTTCTCGCGTTAAATAAAGGAAAGTGGAATTCGGATGTTGTTTTAAACGAAGCTTACTTTAATCAAGCGACAAATACTTCTCAAAATATTAACCTTGGATATGGCTATTTATGGTGGTTGAATGGGAAAGCAAACTATCATTTACCACAAAGTCAACTGCAGTTTAACGGAAGTATCATTTCTTCAGGACCCAATGATATGTTTATGGCATTGGGTAAAGACGACCAAAAAATTTATGTGATTCCGAGTAAAAAAATGGTCGTTATCCGAATGGGAGATGCGGCAGATAGTTCAAACTTAGCCTTATCCAGTTTTGATGAAACATTATGGACAAAGATTAGTGCCTTGTATCAGTAAAAAATTTTATTTCTTTTTAAATAATCGAGTGACTGCGTAAACGAACAGTACAAAAGATAGTATTCGCAATCCTAAAAAAATACTAGGCAAAGGTTTTTCAATAAAATAGGAAACCAGAGCAATTCCGATACTTACCCCTATTAATTTTAATGGCGATGCTTCTCTAAAAAAGGATATAACTTTATTCATACTTTTTCTAATTATTTAAAAAACGAATCTACGAATTCAAATTTATTAAAAACTTGTAAATCTTCAATACTTTCACCTACTCCAATATATTTTACCGGAATTTGAAATTGATCTGAAATACCAATTACAACTCCACCTTTGGCAGTTCCGTCCAATTTTGTAATAGCAAGACAAGTAACATCTGTTGCTACTGTGAATTGTTTGGCTTGTTCAAAAGCATTTTGCCCTGTTGAACCATCAAGGACTAATAAAACATCGTGTGGTGCATCGGCAACCACTTTTTGCATGACACGATTAATTTTGGTTAATTCATTCATTAAACCAACTTTATTATGCAAACGTCCGGCTGTATCTATAATGACTATATCAGCATCTTGCGCTACAGCACTTTGCAAGGTGTCAAATGCTACAGAAGCAGGATCGCTTCCCATTAATTGTTTTACTAAAGGAACTTCTACTCTATCAGCCCATACTTGCAATTGGTCAATTGCCGCTGCACGAAAAGTATCAGCTGCACCAAGGACTACTTTATAACCCGCTTTTTTAAATTGATAAGCCAATTTACCAATAGTGGTTGTTTTTCCAACACCATTAACACCTACAACCATTATTACATAAGGCTTTTTATTGGCAGGAATGGTAAATTCCACGTCTTCACCCGACTTGGTTTCCGAAAGTAAACCTGCAATTTCTTCACGGAGAATTAAATTGAGTTCATCGGTTCCAAGAAATTTATCGTTGGCAACTCTCGTTTCAATTCTTTCAATAATTTTCAGGGTTGTATTGACACCCACATCGGAAGAAACAAGTATTTCTTCTAAATTATCTAAAACCTCAGCATCCACTTTTGATTTACCTGCAACGGCTTTGGTCAGCTTGGAAAAGAAACTTGTTTTAGATTTTTCCAAACCTTTATCTAATGTTTCTTTTGCCTCTTCGGTTAGTCCCGATTCTCTTTTTTCGGATGAAAATATTCTTTTGAAAAAACTCATTTTAAAATTTAGAATTAAGCCCTTTGATTGTAATCAATACAAACATCTAAGGGTTACAATTAACAATAGGGTTTAACCTAGATAATTAAATCTGAACAAATATAAAATAAAAAAGCTACTTCCGAATGAAAGTAGCTTTGATATATTTTTGAGTACAAATTATTTCTTTTTCAAGAAATCATCAACTTCTTCAGGTGCCATAATACTTTCTACGAATGTATAGGCTCCAGTTTTTGGAGATCTAACCATTTTTATTGCTTTGGTTAATCTTTTTGAAGCTGTTTGTAATGTTGCTACGGTTTTCTTTGCCATGATTCAAATGTGTATTTAAATTTCAATAAATCTCTAAAGGTGACCCATTTGAGATTTTTATTGATATCTCTAATTATTTAATTTCTTTATGAACAGTCATTCTCTTTAAGATTGGATTAAATTTTTTAATCTCTAATCTGTCTGGAGTATTTTTTTTGTTTTTTGTAGATATGTATCTAGAAGTTCCTGGAAGTCCAGTTCCTTTATGCTCTGTACATTCTAAAATTACTTGTATTCTATTTCCTTTTTTTGCCATCTTGCTTTATTTTATTATCCCGAAAATTGGGGAAATTATTTTATAAATCCGTTAGTTTTTGCTTTTTTCAAAACAGCAGCCAATCCGTTTTTATTGATTGTTTTAATTGTAGATGCAGCTACTCTAAGAGTAATCCATCTGTCTTCTTCAGCAAGAAAGAAACGTTTTTTTACTAAGTTAACAGAAAATTTTCTCTTAGTTTTATTCATAGCATGAGAAACATTGTTTCCCACCATCGCTCTTTTACCCGTAAGTTCACAAACTCTTGACATTATGCTTTTCTTTTATCGTTATTCTAAATAAGGGTGCAAACTTACACAAAATAAATCGTAGTTGCAAAATAATTATTGCAGATTTTTTAAAATTTCTTTCTGAAGTATTTCAAATGCTTTAACTACCGTTCTATCTATCACTTTTTCACGGGGTTGACCAAAATTAAATTCCTCAACAATAACTTCGTTAGGTGTTGCTAATGCTATAAAAACAGTACCTACTTTAGCAATCGCATCTCCTTTGCTTGGTCCAGCGTTACCCGTAGTGGCAATGGCATAATCTGTTTTCATCAATTTTTGAACTCCTAATGCCATTTCTTTGACAACTTCCGCGCTCACCACAGAGTGTTTATTTATTGTGTTTTGAGAAACACCAAGAATGGAAACTTTGGCATCCGTGGCATAACTAACAACGCTTCCTCTAAAATAGTTAGAAGCACCAGCGACGGACGTAATCACTTCGGCTATTTTTCCTCCCGTGCAACTTTCGGCAGCGGAAATGGTCTTTCCTTGCTGGGTTAACAATCTTCCAAGCACTACTTCTATGGTTTCTCCTTCGTCAAAACCTACAATTATGTCTCCAATAATCTTGGTTAGAGAAACTACATTTTTTTCAATGCTATCTTCTAAAAATTCTTTGTTGGTGCCTTTAGCTGAAAGTCGCAAACGCAATTTACCAAAACTAGGCAAATAGGCTAATTTTATGTATTCGGGCAAATTATTTTCCCAATTTTCAATGCGTTCGGCTACTAAACTTTCTCCTTGACCATAGGTGAGTATGGTTTTATGGATGATATAAGGTCTTTTATATTCTCGCACAACCTTTGGGACGACTTCGTTTTCTACCAAATATTTCATTTCAGCAGGAACTCCAGGCAATGAAATAAAAACGGTGTTTTCTTTTTTCATCCACATACCTGAAGCTGTTCCAATTTTATTAAAGAGAATTTCACATTTGGAAGGCACCAACGCTTGGTCTTTGTTTAATTGTGATATAGGACGCTTGTAAAATCCTTCTATGAGTTCTTTTACATGAGCGAGCACTTTTTCATTGACAACCAATTCGTCTTCAAAATATTCACAAAAAGTATGCTTGGTAATATCATCTTTTGTAGGCCCAAGACCTCCGGTAATTATGACTAAATCAACTGTGTTTTGGAGTTTTGAAAAAGTATCTAAAATGTGTTTTTTATTGTCGGAAATGGAAAGTATTTCATGAATTTCAACGCCTATTTTATCTAATGATTTGGCAATAAATCCGGAGTTGGTATCTACAATTTGCCCAATTAGGATTTCGTCGCCAATGGTTACGATGGTTGCATTCATTATCTAAATGTTGTTGAATATTTTGTGTTTTAGCACTGATGGAAGAGGACTCTTTTTGCAGAAAAACTAAAACCATACAGCAGCAATTAGCTGCTATAAATTACAATTCGAAATCTTTTTTGATTTCTTTTGCTGCTTTGTCCACTTGGTTTTGAATACTTTCAAAAGTGTCATCTATCTCTTTTCTTTTCCCTTCCCTTTTGGTCCAAGCTTCTACTTCGAGTATTTCTTGAAAGGCGACATTCATCCCCATCAAATCTAGTGACGGTTTGATTTTATGAGCATAACTATAGGCTAATTTATAGTCTTTAGTCTTTATTCCCAATTCTATTTGTTTCATGTCTTGTGGAACTTCCGTCACAAAAAGTGAGATAATTTGCATTACAAATTCAGGATCATTATCCGAAAGTGCATATACTTTTGCTAAGTTGTAGTTTATTGCCATTACTTAATTTGTATTCTAAATAGTTTTTTATCTTCTATGAATCCTTCTAACACATCCTCTGGTTTTACCGCCGAAACACCTTCTGGCGTTCCTGTAAAAATAATATCTCCTTTTTTCAGCGTGAAATATTGGGAAATATAAGCAATTATCTCATCAATCTTCCACAACATGTGGCTTGTATTTCCTTTTTGAACGGTATTCCCATTTTTTGTCAATTCAAAAGTAATATTTTCTACGGAACTAAAAAGGTTTTTGGGAATAAATTCACCAATTACCGCCGAACCATCGAAACCTTTTGCCTTTTCCCAAGGCAATCCTTTTTCTTTTAACTTATTTTGAACATCACGAGCGGTGAAATCGATACCAAGTCCGATTTCATCATAATATTTGTGCGCAAATTTGGCATCGATATATTTCCCAACTTTTGTTATTTTAACCAAAATTTCTACTTCATGTTGAACTTCATTACTAAACTCTGGAATGACAAACGGAAATTTCTTTGGAAGTACTGCGGTGTCTGGCTTTAAAAAGATAACAGGCTCCTCAGGTCGCTCATTTTGTAACTCTTCTATATGCTTGACATAGTTTCTACCAATGCAAATTATTTTCATTTTGGTTGTCGTTTGTTGGTTAATATTGTAAAGCTATCAACCATCAACTTATTTAGTGTTTAACTTTCTTAATTTTATAGCTGTCAATACTTTCTTGGTATAAAGTGGAAAATCGGCATTTTGAATCCAGCTAAAATAACCCGGTTCCGATTCTAGGATTTTGTCCACTTTAGCACCTTTGTGTTTTCCGAAAGTAAAAATCTCCTCGTCGTCTTTGTCAAAGGCAATCATTCCAGCAAAATCGGCGATTTTTTTTCTTGTGGTGAATTCCGACAACACTTTCATATCATTGTCTAAATCCTCATATCTTGCCAATTGTGCTTTCAATATTTCGTAAGTTGCCATCGTATCGGCTTCCGCTGAGTGGGCATTTTCCAGATTAGCATCACAATAAAATTTGTAGGCAGCTCCTAAAGTTCGCTCTTCTTTTTTGTGAAAAATAGTTTGCACATCCACCGATACTCTACCTTTCATATCAAAGTCAACTCCAGCACGCAATAATTCTTCCGCCAATAAAGGAATATCAAAACGATCTGAATTGAAACCAGCCAAATCCGAATCCTTAATCATATTATGCACTTGGGAAGCC
>CAIMMM010000076.1 GCA_903842575.1 uncultured Bacteroidota bacterium
AACTGGCATGAGGACGACCGTTTTTTCTATAGAAGGAAGTGACTTTCACACTATCCTTCTCACGGATGGCTGTGTACTTGAATTGCTTAGATTGGCATTTAGTAGCACGACTGGGTTGGTTATAACCCGTTACTTGTTCCGCTAATTTGACATGTACAAGTAGGCTTTCGAACTGGGCTATTGGATCAGGTATCGGCGTATCATCACATTTGCCGATTTTTGTTTCTGCGCCCGATGTAGTTAATTTGATAGTCTTTGCAGTTGCCGAACAGGGATTATATAAAGCTAGGAGAATAACTATCAGGTATCTAAAATGGTTCATTGTCTAGCCTTGGAGTATGTTAGATGTTTGGTGAACAGTATAGGAGGTATTTTTAAAAGTGATGACTTTTGCACATCCAATTAGCCAAGCACGGGGCTAACGTACAATTAAGTCGTACAAATTCGTTACCCTAAACGTAATAAATATCTCCCTACACCCGTTTTTCCAGCCGAACCCAACGAAGTGATATAGTATGCCGCTATAGGAAATCCAACACTTTTAGCAAACAACGCATGATCGAAGACATCAAGAAAACCCTGTGGGCGACCGCCGACAAACTTCGCGCCAATATGGACTTACTTCCAAATATCCAAAACACGGCAACGATTTACACCACGAAGTTGAATTGGTTTATCGCATTGGAAAAGCTGGAGTTCCTCAAACCATTGAAGAAGCGATGACTTTTATTGATGGCTATACTTTAGGAATTGATTTAACGCTTCGTGATGTTCAAGAAGAATTGAAAAATAAAGGTCTGCCCTGGGAAATGTCGAAAGCATTTGAGCAAAGCGCGCTAATTGGTGATTTCAAAAGCTACAATGGAACTGACGATTTGGAAAATATTTCATTCAAATGTTTGATAAATGGAGAGGTTCGTCAGAGTGGGAATTCTGGTGATATGATTTTTAGTATCGAAAATCTAATTTTAGCATTAGGAAAAATTTGGACTTTCCAGCCTTACGATTTAATCTATACTGGAACGCCAGCTGGAGTTAGCGCTTTAAAAATTGGCGATAAAATCACTGCCGAAAGTGAAAGTATTGGTTCTTTTTCGTGGGAAATTGTTTCGTAAACCTAATTTTTAGTAATTTAGTAGAATAACTAACGAATTTACATAATGAAAAAAATCATCACCTATAATGTTAATGGGATAAGAGCAGCAATGTCGAAAGGATTGTTAGATTGGATAAAAGTAGTAAACCCTGATATCGTATGTTTTCAAGAAAGTAAGGCACAACCAGATCAAATTCCAATTTTCGAATTTGAGGAAGCAGGTTACCAAAGTTTTTGGCATTCTGCTGAAAAGAAGGGATATAGTGGAGTTGGAATTTTAACGAAAATAAAACCAGATAAAGTTGTTACTGGAATTGGAATAAAAAAATACGATGATGAAGGACGTTTTCTTCGTGCAGATTATGGCGATATTTCAGTCGTGAGTGTTTACCATCCCTCGGGTTCGAGTGGGGAATTACGTCAAAGTTTTAAAATGGAGTGGCTGACGGATTTTCATAATTATATTAATGAATTGAAAAAAGAACGTCCCAATTTGATACTCTGTGGTGATTATAATATTTGTCATAGACCAATTGATATCCATAATCCGGTTAGTAATGCAAAAAGCTCTGGATTTTTACCAGAAGAAAGAGAGTGGATTGATGGATTTATTAACGACGGATTTATTGATTCTTTTAGGTTTTTTAATCAAGAACCAAAGCAATATACTTGGTGGAGTTACCGGTTTAATTCAAGAGCCAAAAATCTTGGCTGGCGTATAGATTATAATTTGGTGAGTCGCTCATTAGAAAGTCGACTAAAGCGATCAGTCATACTTGCCGATGCATTACATTCTGATCATTGTCCTGTCCTTTTAGAAATTGATTTTTAAAAAAAGTGCCTAGAGTGCCTAAAGTTTGGAGTGCCTAGAGTTAATAAATTAACAAAAACAATAAAAATGGAAAATAAAGAATTTGGTAAACAATTAGAAATCCGAACTAAAAATTTTGCGATTCTAATTATTAAATTATCTTCCTCTCTTCCAAATACAACTGAAGGCAAAGTAATAAAAAATCAAATTACAAAATCGGGAACAAGTGTTGGCGCAAACTATAGAGAAGCAAACCGAGCTAGAAGTAAGGCAGATTTTATGAATAAAATCAAAATTTGTGAAAGCGAAGCAAGCGAGACGGTTTATTGGCTTGAATTAATTGATGAGCTGAAGTGGATGGATTCCGAAAAAATATTATCAATAATAGGGGAATCAAATGAACTGCTTGCAATTTTTACTTCAATTGGCAAAAAACTAAAACTCTAAGGAATCTGGTCACTCCCAACTCTAGTCACTTTTTTTCATTGGGCACAGTTTTTAAAACTCGTATTCTAATTTGAGGAGTTTCTAACTTTGAACAAAGATTATTCTAATAACAAAATTCATATTTCTAACTCTAGGCATTTTAGGCACTCCCAACTCTATTCACTTTTTTTCATACAGACTTATTCACAATTCATTGCTCAAAACTCTTGGTGGTAATTTATTTTTGCCACTAA